>NZ_JBFTHK010000225.1:0-5704 GCF_056394205.1 Arthrobacter sp. 10T413_2
CGGCACCACCGACGGAAACACCATGACCTGGACCGTAGGTGCCACCTCGGGCATATCCACAGCATCATGGTTCGGAAGCTACCAGGGCATCAGTCCGCGCTGGGTCAACCAGAACATCACGATCAACGGAAAGTACTATGCCGMCGTCGACGGCGCCGATATTGCCGGCGGCCAATGGGGGCACCTCATGGATGCGGCGCAGCAGTTCCCCGCCGCGCCGTTTGCCCTGCCGCCGGCGTCCATGCTGGGGTGATGAAGGCCCAGGCTGCCGGAAGACTGGGCGTATATCCGTCGGTGATGCCCGATGCCTCAGGCATCGGGGCGGCCCTGCAAGKCCGGCTTGGTCGGAAACAGCGGGCGGCAGGTAGTACACACATCGCCCGCATCCTTGCCGGCAACSGGCGATACGGCCGTCCGCTCGAGTCCGAGCCGCTCCCGCAAAGCCCAGCCCAACAGGGCAAATGACAGGAGCGCGAAAGCCGGCTGGATCACCCCTGCCAACACTGCAGGTAGCGCGCCGGTGAACAGATGCGCGGCCAGGCTTCCCTCCCCGGTGGACGTGGACAGCACCAGTCCCGTGAGACCGACCAAAGGCCAACGTGTGTCACAGACGGTCGCCTCGGCCCCGATGGGTGCGCTGATGTAGCTGCCCACCACCAGTCCGGCCAGGAGCGAACCGGCCCCGACGATCACAACAGACCACCACGGGGCACCCGCTGCTGTCAGCATGCCATTCGTTGACACCACAACGGCAGCGGCGGCGGCACCGGCGATGCCCGCCGTGGCCACCCGTGACCGCTGCCAACCGCGAAGCTGGCGCCAGTCAGCGCCCAGGGACTCCAGCCACGCAGGCGCCCTTMCGCGGCCACCGTCGGCCGGAAATTCTTCGTCGGTTTTGCTGTTCGCATCCATGACCGTTCCTAGCGGTGCCCGGGCTGCGGGGTCGCCGAGCCCGGCCGGGCACGCAGCGCGGTCCAGATAACCACGACAGCCACCAGGGCTATCGCGAGGAAACCGAGGCCGGAGTAGCCCATCGATACAAGGACCGGGCCGGCCAGGGCGCCCCCTATGGCACCGGCGCCATTCATGCTCAAATCCGAGATGCCTTGGACGGCGGGCCGGTCCTGCAGGTCGACCGATTCGGCCACCATCGCCGAACCCGCCACCACCGAAGCCGACCATCCGAGTCCCAACAGGACGAGGCTGACCGTGACGGCGGTGCGGGAGTCGGCCGCAACACCGGCGATGAGCAGGGAAGCTAACAGCATGGACTGGCCCAGCAGCACAACRGGCAACCTGCCGGCTTTGTCCGCCAACCAGCCGAACACGGGGGAGAGGGCGTACATTCCCGCGATGTGCAGGCTAATGGTGAAGCCCACGATTGTCAGGCTCGCTCCGTGTTCGCGGAGGTGAACCGGTGTCATGGACATCAGTGCCACCATCGTGGCGTGGCTGAGTGCGACGGCGGCCACCGCGTATCGCGCCCTCGGGTTGCTGCGCAGTATCAGTGTGCCGCTCCGCGGACGGGGTGCCGCGACGCTGTGGTCACGCATCGACATCGCCGCCAGCAGCGGGTCGGGCCGCAGCCCGGCCAGGTATACGAGGGCGGCGGCGAGCTGGGCGGCCATTGAGAAGGCGAAGGCGCCGGTCAGTGGCGGCAGGCCGATGGCCGCTCCAACGGCTTCGCCGGGCCCGAAGAGGTTGGGGCCAAGGACCGCACCGATGGTGGTGGACCAGACAACGAGCGAGAGATCCCGTGCCCTAGTGCATGGCCGGGCGAGGTCAGTGGCGGCAAACCTGGCCTGCAGGTTGACCGCTGATCCCGCCCCGAGCAGCATCAAACCGAGTAGCAGCAGGGGAAAGCTCGGAACCGACGCCGACGCGATGGCAATGACTGCGCCGGTTCCGGCGATGAGCGCGCCGGCGGATAGTGATCGGCGCCGTCCCCGGGCGACAGCGAGCCGGGCCAAGGGAACGGCAGCCACGGCTGCCCCGAGGGTACTCATGGTGGCGGCCAAGCCGGACCACGCTGACGATCCGGAAAGCTGTGTCGCCAGCAGCGAGCCGAGCGACAACGTCGCGCCCATGCCGATGCCGCCGAGGATCTGGCCGCTGACCAGGACAGAGACTACTTTGCGTTGCGGCGGGACACCGACGGCGGGGCTKGACGGAGGTGCGAGGAGCTGTGGTCCGCTGGACCCGGGAGATAGCGGCATTGCGACAGTCTTTCAGATACCCCTACGGGTATGCAATTGTGTGGGGATTGGGTTGGCAACACATACCCCCAGGGGTATGATCGAGAGGTACCCAACCTACTGGAGGAGTCGAAATGTGCAGTCCCGTCCGTTGCAATAAATGTGGAAAGGCTACCTGGGCCGGTTGCGGCGAGCATGTCGAATCGGTCATGGCCGACGTCCCGCCGGAGCAGCGCTGCACCTGCGGCTGAGCCGGCGGCGCCGGACGTGCCCTGGAGGGACGCCCTAGTGKCCTCCCGCCGGGAGTCCGGGGTCGTCAGCGAAGGCCACTAAAATCTCAGGGGCTGTTGTCAGCGAGTTGTGCACGGTGCAGTGCGAGGCGACGGCGAGCAGGGCATCGCGCCGCTCAACGGGAATGTTGGCGKGGACGGTGAGGMGCACCTCGATCTGGGCGACGCGTGCGGGGCGTGAGCCCATGCGGAAGTCCGCCTCCACGGCCAGGCCTTCGGTGGGCAGGTCGTGTCGGTTGAGGTAGCGGCGGGCGTAGAATGCGACACAGCTTGCGAGGCTCGCGATGAACAGTTCCGTCGGCGTGGGGCCGGTGTCCTCCCCGCCATCGCTGACCGGCTGGTCGACCCTGATGACGTGACCGCGGACGGTGATGTCGAAGCGGTCGCCGCCCCGGTGCGCGACATGTACCGGCTGGGTATCGCCGGATGCCCGCCTGACGGCCGGCATCGTGCTGCCGGGGGCGGTGGTGACTGGTTCGCTCATGCGGGCCTCTCGATCCGTCGGTTGGTGACTATTCCCGGAGAACCCCGCACCGGGGTTGGGGGCGCTTGATCCCTACGACGCCGGGGCGGCTGCCATTTTCGCCCTGACCTCGTCCATGTCCAGGTCCTTGATGGCGGTGATGAGMTGTTCCAGCCCGGCCGCGTTCATTGCCCCGGGCTGCGAGAAGACGAGGATCMCGTCCCTAAAGGCCATGAGGGTGGGGATCGAGGTGATACGGGCGGCGGCGGAGAGGCCGGGCTCGGCCTCGGTGTCCACCTTCGCGAAGACGACGTCCGTGTGGTTGTCCGATGCCTTACTGAAGGTGGKGGCAAACATCCGGCACGGGCCGCACCAGGCCGCCCAGAAGTCCACCAGAACGATGCCGTTGCCGGTGATGGTGTCGTTGAAGTCTTTTTCGGAAATGTCGATGGTTGCCATGGCAAAATACTATACCCCCGGGGGTATTTTGGCAAGCCTCGGCCGCCGGTTTGCATTTATACCCCCGGGGGTATCATGATGGAGGAGGAAGGATGCCCGCCCCGGCTCCCGGACAGCATGAAAGGACACCAGCATGGAGAGCATTTCAGTAAACGACCTGGCAGCACTCGGGCCGGAGGTATCCATCATCGACGTCCGGGAAGAGGAAGAGTACTCGGAGGCGTCCGTCCCGGGTACCAAAAATATTCCGCTCTCGCGTTTCCATCAGTCCATCGGCGACGTCCCGATCGGACGGACCGTTTATGTGATGTGCGCTTCCGGGGGCCGCAGTTCCCGCGCCACGGCGCACCTCAGCGCGGAAGGCTACGACGCGGTGAACGTCATGGGCGGAATCACCGAGTGGTACCGCAACGGGCATCCKGTCAACTTCCAGACCGGAGGCAAGTAAGCATGTCCTCCACCGCCAGTCTCCCGCAGCACCAACCCGGCAGGGACTCCGGCAGAAACCGCACCATCAACCGTCTCAAGCGGGCCCAGGGCCAGCTCGCCGCACTGATTGCCGCCGTCGAAGCCGGGGCTGACTGCCGCAACGTCGTCACCCAGTTGACGGCCGTCCGCGGAGCGCTGGACAAAGCCGGATTCGAACTGATCTCGACGGCGATGCGCGACTGCCTCACAGAGCCAGCAGACGTCTTCTCGGCAGGTGGCACACAGTCCGGGCTGCCGGGYCAGAAGGCCACGCTCGAGGAAATCCGCGCGCTCTTCCTGCGCCTGACCTAGTACGGCGTAAGCCTCAGTCCCGGGAATCCCCCAAAGTCCCCATTTTCGCAGCACCACAGCCCCGTCCTACCGAAAGGTCCAGCACATGGAAATCACCCCACAGCAGCTCGCAGAACAGCTCAAGAGCGGCAGCGATGCCCAGATTGTGGACGTCCGCGAACCAGCTGAAATCGCTGAAGGCATGATMCCCGGTGCCCGGCACATTGCCCTTGGCGAACTGGCCGGCCGCCTCAGCGACCTGGAMAAGGCCCGCCCGGTCATCGCAGTGTGCCGCAGTKGACGCCGGAGTGCGGTAGCCGCGGACCAGCTGTCAGCGGCAGGTTACACGGCCTACACCGTGCCCGGCGGAATGCTTGATTGGACGGCCGCGGGCTTCCCGACCGCCTGATCCCACCAGACTGCCCGGGCGGCATGCCCCCACATGCAGCCCGGGCTTCCATTTGCCCGGACCGTGTCCCTGACATGGCGAACCGGGCGGTGGAGGATGGTTACCCGCGAGCGCKGGGCCACCACAAGAAATGCTCCAAGATATACCGAAAGAGATCATGACTTCCTTGAACAAAACCAATGCCCTTAACACCGCTCCCAAATCCATCGATGCCTCGACCCTGAAGGCTTGGGAAGACAACCACGATGATCTGATGATCATCGACGTGCGCAGCGGCGCTGAGTTCGATGCCATGCACATCAATGGCTCATACCATGTGCCGCTGGCCATGCTGAGCGAACACACCGAAGAGTTCGCGGCCAAGATGGGCACCCGCGTGGTCCTCGTCTGCCAGTCCGGCAACCGGGCCGAGCAGGCCCGCAAGCACCTGGACTCTGTCGGCCTGGCCAGTGCCAGTGTCCTGTCCGGCGGGGTGCCCGCCTACGAAGCGGCCGGCGGAAACGTTGTCCGCGGCCGTGGCGCCTGGGCCCTGGAGCGCCAGGTCCGGATGACCGCCGGCTCCCTTGTCCTTGCCGGCGTGCTCGGCAGCAAGTTCATCTCGCCCAAACTCGGCCTGATTGCCGKCGGCATCGGTGCCGGCCTGACGTTCTCCGCGGCCACTAACAGCTGTGCCATGGGTCAGATGCTCTCCAAGATGCCGTGGAACCGCTCCGCGAACGAGCCCACCGCGCACCAGGCCCTCAAGAACCTGGACGCCCGGGCATGATCATCTCCGCGGCRGCGTTCGGGCTGATCGTCGGTGGCCTGTTGGGCCTGGTCGGAGGCGGCGGATCCATCCTAGCCGTGCCCGCACTGGTCTATGGCGTGGGGCTGCCGCTTGCGGCGGCAATCCCGACGTCGCTGGTCGTCGTCGGCGCTTCCTCCGCCGTCGCGGTGCTGCCCCGGCTGCGGGCCGGCGTCAACTGGCGCCTGGCGCTGATCATCGGTGCGGCAGGAACCGTGACGGCGTACCTTGGCGCGGCAGTGAACCGGCTCCTGGACCCGAAGATTCTGTTGCTGGCTTTTGCCGCGATCATGGTCTTCGCCGGCATCCGGATGCTGATGCCGTCCAAGTCCGTCGGCGGCGCGT
>NZ_JBFTHK010000226.1:0-5654 GCF_056394205.1 Arthrobacter sp. 10T413_2
GGGTTAGACATCCTTGGCCACCGCATCCTTCGTGTGGCGCGAGCCGTCCAGCGAAATCCCGCGCAGCGTGAGCAGACAGATGATCACGACGGCTGAGACGACGGCAGAGTCGGCGATGTTGAAGATCGCGAAGTTCGGCAGCTGGATGAAGTCCACCACATGACCCATCGCGAAAGACGGCTCGCGGAAAAGCCGGTCCGTCAGGTTGCCGAGTGCACCGCCAAGCAGCAGCCCGAGCGCCAGCGCCCACCACAGCGAGCCAAGCTTACGAAGCTGCATCAGGATCGCGACGGAGACCGCCGCCATGATGATCGTGAACACCCAGGTGACGTTTTCGCCGATCGAGAACGCCGCCCCGGAGTTGCGGATGTAGAACCAGTGCAGCAGCGGCGGAAACACGGGGATCCGTTCGCCCTCTGTCATGGTGGTTGTGACCCAGAGCTTGGTCAGCTGGTCAAACACGTACGCGAACACCGCGAAGGCAGCGAACAGGATAAACAGCTTTGCCCGGCGCGGCCGGGTAGGCACGGGCTGTGCGGCCGCATCGGGCTGTGCGGCCTCGGCGGGCTGTGTGGCGTCTGGTGATGGTGCGTCAGTCATAGGGCTTTCGTTCGGGAGCCAGTACGGAGACCGGGGAGGGGTGCCCGGCACGCCGGCACCGGAACCGGTGGCGGCCCCGTGCAGGAATGAACCGTTCAGGAATGAGACAGTGCGGGAAAAATGAAAAGCCGGCGGCCGAGGAGTCCTCAGCCACCGACTTTCAGAATACTTGGTTTTTTGCCTTAGCTGGCTTCGCCAACCTCAGCGGCCGCAACGGAGCCGCGGGCATCGAGGTCACGCAGCTGGCCTTCGATGTAGGCCTTCAGGCGTGAGCGGTAGTCGCGCTCGAAGCCGCGCAGCTGCTCGACCTTGCGTTCCAGCACGGAGCGCTGCTGCTCGAGGGCACCAAGGATCTTGCGGGACTTTTCCTGAGCATCGTTGACGAGGCTGCTGGCCTCGATCTGTGCTTCAGCGATGATCTTGTCCCGCTGCTGCTCGCCGTCTGCGATGTGCTTGTCGTGCATCTGCTGCGCCATGGCGAGCAGGCCGGCGGCCGACTCGGAAGCCGGGGTGACCGCTGTGCGGGCCGGTTCGACTGCCTGGGCTGCCTGGGCTGCCTGGGCGGCCTTGGCGGCCTGCTCGGCTTCCTTCTTCTTGGCAGCTTCAGCGGCCGCCTTTGCCTTGGCCTCAGCCTCGGCCTTGGCGGCGTCTTCCTTTTCGGCCTTGACGGGCGCCGGGACCTTTTCCACCACGGGGGCGGCGGCTGCGGAGCTGGCAGGCGTGCCGGCGCCGAGTTCGGCGAGCTTCTTGCGGAGCTCGTCGTTCTCCTGGTTCAGGCGCCGGAGTTCGACGACGATCTCGTCCAGGAAGTCATCTACCTCGTCCTGGTCGTAGCCTTCGCGGAACTTGGTCGGCTGAAAGCGCTTGTTGACAACGTCTTCTGGCGTCAAAGCCATCTGGTCACCTCGTTGGTCTAGTTAGTCAGTAGGCCTTCCGGCCGTCAAAACTACGGTACCTAAATATGGTCTGGTTCCTCTAATTCAACACCGCAGTGTCAAACCGGAGTTTCTAGCAGTTCGGGCCTTGGCCCGGKTCAGTCGCCTGCGTGGCCGCGGCGGCTGCTGATGCTGCGGTCGGCCGGGCCTACACCAGGCTCTTCACGATCCCCATCGCCAGGCTCACGACAACGAACAGCAGCAGGAACCCGATGTCCAGCGAAACACCGCCCAGCCGGAGCGGCGGGATGAGCCGGCGCAGGAGCCCGAGGGGCTTGTCCGTGACCGAATACACGGCATGGGCAGCGACGAGCGCCACACCGCGGGGACGCCAGTTCCGGGCAAACATCTGTACCCAGTCGTAAACCAGGCGGATGATCAGGGCCACGAAGAAAAGCAACAGTGCGATATAGACGAGCCCGAAAACAATTCCCATGAGCTAACTCATATCTCCATGTTCATTCCGGATACCGCAGTGTCCTAAGGAAAGTACCGCTTCTATTTCAACACGAATAATTCCGCAYGKATGCCAGGCGGGTGTCCCCGCCTGGCATCCGTGCGGAATTATCGTCTCTAGCTTTGGTTGAAGAAACTGGCCTGCGTCTCGCTGACCTTCTTGTCATCGCCAATGACTTCGATGTACGACGGCGAGAGCAGGAAGACCTTGTTCGTCACCCGTTCGATGCTGCCGCGCAGACCGAAAACAAGGCCGGCGGAGAAGTCCACGAGGCGCTTGGCATCGGCCTMGCCCATGTCGGTGACGTTCATGATGACGGGGATGCCGTCGCGGAAGCTTTCGCCGATGAGCTTGGCGTCGTTGTAAGACCGCGGATGGATCGTGGTGATCTGCCGGAGGCCGGTGGTCTCTTCGCGGCTCGATGCCGCACGCTTGATGGGTGTCACAGGTGCGCGATATTCCTCTTCAGCGGCGTAAGGCTCTTCCCGGGGGACCTCGCGGACGGGCGCGGGCGCACGTCGTTCCTCGCGGTCCTGCTCCATGGATTCGTCCTCATCCTTGTGCGGTGTGGGGTGCTCAGACTCGTAGTGTTCGTCGCCGTCGGCGAGCCCAAGATAGATCATTGTCTTGCGCAGAGCGCCAGCCATGCTCGACTCCTAATCTTGTCCGTAAGCGGGCCGCTTAATGACTAGACAGCCTTGGAATCCCCGCCGATACCTTCCAATACGTCGAACTTACCGCAGGCCCGGACGCGGACCGAGAATATCGGAGCCAATGCGCAGGTGTGTCGCCCCGAACCGGATCGCCTGCTCGAGGTCCTGGCTCATGCCGGCGGAAATTCCCGCGGCCTCCGGAAATTGTTCTCTTAGCCGCCCGGAAATGCCCGCCAGTTTCTCGAAGGMGGCGGTAGGGTCCGCACCGAGCGGGGCCACGGCCATGACKCCCGCGAGCCGKAGTCCCGCGGCTCCGGCCAGTTGTTCGGCCAGGGCGGGAACGTCGTCGGGGGCTGCGCCGCCGCGGTGCACGCCGGCGTCGTCCTCAAGACTGACCTGGATGAAGCAATCCAGGGGCGGCCGCCCTGTGCGATCGGTTTCGACCGCCATCGCCTTGGCCAGGGCCGTGGCGAGGCCGGCCCGGTCCACGGAGTGCACGGCCCCGGCATATCTCACCACGGACTTGGCCTTGTTGCTTTGGAGTTGGCCGATGAAGTGCCAGTTCAGGCCGAGGTCTTCCAGTTGCTCTGCCTTTCCGGCGGCTTCCTGGTCCCGGTTTTCCCCGACGTCGGTGACCCCCAGCGACGCGAGCCGCCGGACGTCCTGCGCCGGGTGGAACTTGGTGAMGACAATCAGGCGGGGGGGCGTCGACTGCCGGCCCGCGGCCGCAACGGCGGCGTCGATCCTGCGGCGGACGGCCGTGAGGTTTGCCTCAAGCTGAACCAGCCGGGGACCTTCCAGCGCGTCCTCACGGTTCTMCCCCGGCCGCTCCCCCGATATTTGCCCCGATACCTCCCCCGGAAGGCCAGCCGGCCCTGCGGCCCGGCCCTCAACCGGCTCAGTCATGGCCCTGTGCTCTTTTTCCGTGTGTCGTGTCCGTCCACACCAGCCCGGCGAAGCGGCCGGTGCGGGGGTCACGGCGGTAGGAAAACAGGTTTCCGTCCTCGAGGGTGCAGCCCCCGGAGTATTCCACCGCGACATCCGCTGCCTCCAGCTGGCTCCGGACGCCTGCCGGCAGGTCCAGGCCCGGCGTGCCGGTGGACGTGGTGCACCACGTGGCGGGGACGGCCGCGGCAACGTCGGAGCGCAGCCCGTCGGGGACCTCGTAGCAGCGGCCGCAGACGGATGGGCCGATCCAGGCGCTGATGCTGCCCGCGCCGAGCTCACGCAGGCGTGCGACGGCGGCCGGCACCACTCCGGCAGCCACACCGGGGCGCCCGGCGTGGACTACCCCGAGGACGGGGGTGCCGGCCGGGCCGTCGCCGACCAGTACGACCGGCACGCAGTCCGCCACCATGACCGCCAGCGGCTCGGTCAGGGAAACCATGGCGTCGGCGGTGGGGGCGGCCGGTTCGTCCGCTGCGGTGTCCGAACTGCTGTCCGCTGCCGCGGGGCGGGCATCGCCCGTCGCGGTGCCGCCGGTGATGGTGGCGACGTCAGCGCCGTGGACCTGGTTCATGTACCGGAAGACGCGCCCGCCGAGTCCCGCGGCCGCTTCGAGCTCCTTGCGCCGGCGGCGGACCGCGCGGGGGTCGTCACCAACGTGAAGTGCCAGGTTCCCGGCTCCGGCGTCGGTGAAGGCCACCCACACGCCGGGCCGGACTTGAGCCTGCCAGGAAAACAATCACACCACCGCCGTTAACATGTCCGGAATTCTTGCGTTCATACGATCCACCGTAACCCGGCGAAAAGCAGCATGGCACCGCCGGACGGCAGTGCCATGCTGAAGCCGAACGATTTACTTGAGGAAGTCGGGGACATCCAGGTCATCGGAGTGGCGGCCGGACAGGTCCGGCTCCACGACGGCCGGGAGGTCGACGTCGAAGCCTGAGTCGGCCGGTACCGCGGAGGGACGCTGCTGGCCCCAGCCGCCGTAGCCGGAAGCGCCCACGGTGGCGTGCAGCGGCTGGACCTGGGCGGAGGCGGGTGCCTGCGCCGGAGCCGGGGCCGCGGACGTAGGACGCTGCGGCGCGGCCGGCAGAGACTGGTCCATGGACGGCGAGGTGGCCTTGACGTCGTCGAAGCCGGCGGCGATGACGGTGACGCGTGCCTCGTCGCCGAGTGCGTCATCGATCACGGCGCCGAAGATGATGTTGGCCTCGGGGTGGGCGACTTCCTGGACCAGGCGGGCTGCTTCGTTGATTTCGAAGAGGCCGAGGTCCGAGCCGCCCTGGATGGACAGCAGGACGCCGTGCGCGCCGTCGATCGATGCTTCGAGCAGCGGGGAGGCGATKGCGAGCTCCGCGGCCTTGACGGCCCGGTCCTCGCCGCGGGCCGAACCGATGCCCATGAGCGCGGAACCGGCGCCCTGCATGACGGACTTGACGTCGGCKAAGTCGAGGTTGATCAGGCCCGGCGTGGTGATGAGGTCGGTGATGCCCTGGACGCCGGAGAGCAGGACCTGGTCGGCGGAGCGGAACGCGTCCAGGACGGAGACGTTGCGGTCGCTAATGGAGAGCAGACGGTMGTTCGGGATCACGATCAGGGTGTCGACTTCGTCGCGCAGGGCGTCGATCCCGGCTTCGGCGGAGCCGGCCCGGCGGCGGCCTTCGAAGGTGAAGGGCCGCGTCACGACGCCGATGGTCAGGGCGCCGAGGGAACGGGCAATCCGGGCTACGACGGGCGCGCCGCCGGTGCCGGTGCCGCCGCCCTCGCCGGCGGTGACGAAGACCATGTCTGCGCCCCGGATGACCTCTTCGATCTCATCGGCGTGGTCCTCCGCAGCCTGCCGGCCAACCTCAGGGTTCGCGCCAGCACCGAGTCCACGGGTCAGTTCACGCCCGACGTCGAGTTTGACGTCGGCATCGCTCATCAACAATGCCTGGGCATCGGTGTTGATGGCGATGAATTCGACGCCGCGAAGACCGACCTCGATCATGCGGTTGACTGCGTTCACGCCACCGCCGCCGATGCCGACGACCTTGATGACGGCCAAGTAATTCTGCGGAG
>NZ_JBFTHK010000227.1:0-5645 GCF_056394205.1 Arthrobacter sp. 10T413_2
AACCGGTACCGGACCAGGCCCGGGATCCCGGGCCGCTGGCGGCACCGGCATCTGCGTCGATCCCGGCCCCTGCKTCGATCCCGGCCACGAAGGCGGGCCACAGCCGGGAGGACTCGAGCATCAGTTCCAGGAGCTGTTMTTCCTGGTAGTGCAGTTCGCTGACGGGGGCCAGCATTCCGGCGGCGGCCCAGCTGGCCCCGCTGCCGGGCGCGTCATCGATCAACACCACGGACCGGCCCGCACGGCTGGCCTCGAACGCGATGCCGTGGCCGATCACCCCGCCGCCGATCACCGCAACGTCAACAGCGACGTCCTGTGCGGGTGTGTCCTGTGCGGTGAGGTCCTCTGCGGAACCGGGGTCCGTGTCACAAACCCGGGAAGCGGCGTCATCTGCGGCTTCGGCTTCACGGCTGGCTTTTGTGCCCATAAAAAATTCCTTCCCTACGCCGGTACTAGCCGGATCAGGTCAAGCGGTCGGCTCTGACGCCCTCTCAGCCGTGCAGCGACGACGTGGCTGCTGCGGGCTCCCGCGGTATGCGCCCAGTTTAGAGGAACTAGGCTGGTGTCATGAGCCAGGACTCCCTCCACACCACCGCCCGCCTCTACTTGTGCACCGACGCCCGGCAGGACCGTGGCGACTTCGAGGACTTTGTGGACGCCGCATTCGCCGGCGGGGTGGACATCATCCAGCTGCGCGACAAGTCGCTTGAGGCGGCCGAGGAACTGGAACTCCTCGAGGTCCTGCACGGCGCAGCGCAGCGGCACGGACGGCTTTGGGCCGTCAATGACCGGGCGGACATCGCCTCTTTGTCCGGGTCTCCGGTGTTCCACATCGGGCAGAAGGATATTTCGCTCGACGCCGCCCGCGGCCTCCTCGGCAAGAACACCGTGGTCGGATTGTCCACCCACAGCCCGGAGCAGGTGGACGCCGCCATTGCGTCCTCCCCCGGTCGCAAAGGACTCGACTACTTCTGCGTGGGACCCGTGTGGGCCACTCCCACCAAGCCTGGACGCGCCGCCGTCGGCCTCGACCTGGTGCGTTACGCCGCCCAGGCGACCGGCCAGGCGGATGGGGAGGGAACCGGCAAGGTCGACGGCCCGGTCGAAAGCCTGTTGCCGTGGTTCGCGATCGGCGGCATCGACCTCGGCAATGTTGAGCAGGTAGTCGACGCCGGTGCCCGCCGGATCGTCGTGGTCCGGGCAATCACCGACGCCGATGATCCGGCCCACGCAGCCGGCGCACTGCTGGCGGCGCTGGACGCCGCCGATTCMTAAACAGGTTCCGGTCGGATTTCCGCCCGGCGGCGGAGCTACCCCGCGAGTMCCAGCGCGGCCATCCGGCGCGAGTGGTTTGTGGCGAGTTCGGCCGTCAGAGCCCTGACCAGTTCCCTGGCGCCGGCGTCGTCCAGGCCTGAGAGGCCGCCAAGGAAGGCGTGTTCGAGACTGACCCGCTGGGCCTGGGTCAGTGCCTCGCCCAGCAGGCGCCTGGCCCACAGCGCCAGGCGCGACGCCAGCCGCGGGTCATCGGCCAGGGCCGCCTTGAGCCGCTCCCGCAGCACGGCCGTGGCCTCCCCGGCGGACTGGATCTGCTCGATCAGTTCCCGGGTCGCGGCGTCGACGTGCCGGGCGACGGCACGGTAGAAGTCCGCGGAGACGGTGTCGATCACGTAGGCCTTCATGAGGGATTCGAACCAGTCCGCCGGGCGCGTGCGCTCATGGAAGTGGTCCACGGACGGCTGGAACGGCAGCATGGCGGCCTCCGTGTCCAGGCCCATGGCCTCAAGCCTGGCCCGGACGAGTTCGTAGTGCTGGAACTCGACCACCGCGATCCTGCCCAGCACCGCACGGTCATGCAGCGTGGGTGAATAGCGGGCATCCGAGGACAGCCGTTCGAAGGCCGAAAGCTCGCCGTACGCCATCACTCCCAGCAGATCCATGAGGAAGCTGTTGTAGCGGGCAGGATCGTCCGGGATGGGGCTCATAATCCAAGACTAATAGCGGAAATCGGGCTAACCTGATTTTCGTGTCCCATCATCGCCTGACCCCGAGTATCCACGAGCAGCAGAACCAGCTTGCCGGGGCTCTCAAGGCGTTGCGCACCACGCTGGAACTGCCCGGCCCGTTCCCCCGGGACGTGCTGCGTGACGCGCAGGCGGCGGTGGCCGAGCACAAGCTGCCGGACCTGGACTTCACCCATGTCGAGTTCGTGACGATCGATCCGGCGTCCTCCACCGACCTCGACCAGGCGCTGTTTATCGAGCGCAACGGCGAGGGCTACAACGTGCTTTACGCCATCGCCGATGTCCCGTCCTTCGTCGCTCCGGGAGGGGCGCTCGACGCCGAGACCCGCCGCCGCGGCCAGACCTTCTACACCCCGGACGGGCGGATCCCGCTGCATCCGGAGGTCATCAGCGAGGCTGCCGGTAGCCTGCTCGCCGGGCAGCTGTGCGCGGCATTCGTCTGGGAGTTCGAACTCGACGCCGCGGCGGAGGTGACCTCGGTGCTGGTGCGCCGGGCCCAGGTCCGCAGCCGCGCGAAGCTCAGCTACAAGGGGGTMCAGGCAGAGCTCGACGCCGGCACCGCAACGCCCATGCTGCAGCTGCTGAAGGAGGTGGGCATCAAGCGCGTGGAGTTGGAACGCCTCCGCGGCGGCGCGAGCCTGAACATGCCCGAACAGGAGATCCAGCAGCTGCCCGACGGCGGCTACCGGATCGTGGCGGCCCCGCCGCTTCCGGTGGAGGACTGGAACGCCCAGATTTCCCTCATGACCGGGATGGCGGCGGCCGGGCTGATGCTCCAGGGCAAGGTCGGCATCCTGCGCACGATGCCAGCTCCGGACGAGGCGTCGCTGCGGCACTTCCACCGCCAGACCCACGCTCTCGGCAAGCCCTKGGACGGCGAAACGCCCTACGGCGAGTACCTGCGGACCCTCGACCCCACGGATCCCCGGCAGCTGGCCATCGTGCACTCGGCCGGCATGCTCTTCCGCGGGGCCGGCTACACGCCCTTCGACGGCACAGTGCCGCGGGCCGCCATGCAGTCCGCCATCGGCGCGGCCTACGCCCACTCCACCGCGCCGCTGCGGCGGCTGATCGACCGCTTCGTGCTGGTGATCTGCGAGGCCCTGAGCAACGGCACCGAGGTTCCGTCCTGGGCCCGGGAAGCCTTGCCGTCCCTCCCCGCCATCATGGCCACCTCCGACCAACTGGCCGCACGACTGGAGCGGCTCGCACTGGACACCGTGGAAGCAGCGCTGCTCGTCAACCACGTCGGCCAGGAGTTCGACGCCGTCGTGATCTCCGGCTCCAAACCGGCAAAGAGCGCCAGCGTCAGCGGCAGCAGCAGCAGCAGCAGCAGCAACGGTAACGGCGGCAAGTCCAACGGCAACGGGAACGGGCCGTCCGGAATCGTGCAGATCGCCGAGCCCGCGGTGACCGCACGGTGCCCCGGCGAGCTCGAACCGGGCACTCAGGTCCGGGTCCGGGTGGTGTCCTCGGACATCGCCACACGCGAAATCCGGCTGGAGCTGGTCGGCTGACGGACCGTCGCCGGKACCCACTCCGCGGCGCGATCGCGGCTCCAGTCGAGGTTCCGGGCCTCGTACAGCTAGACTGGAGAGGTAGATATGGATGCCCGGTCGTTGATTTCCATGATTTTCGAATTCAACAAGCCCGCCCCTACGCGATCTTGAGATACACCCGCTGGTCCCCAGTGCCAGCATTTAGATAGCCCGCGATCGGCTTCCACTGGAATTGCTTGCGCGCCTGAGCGTGCTCCGGAACGGCCACKGCCGGCCCCGTTGAGCAAGCAGCGCAGCCCAAAATGAATAAGGAAACTCACCTGTGAGTGAATTGCACACGCACCAGCTTCTGACCGATGAGTCGGGCACGGAGACCATCGAGCCCGAAGAAACCATCATTTCGGACGAAAAGCCGCACGAGATTGCCGAAAAGACGTTCGCCGATTACAACGTCCGCGCGGACATTGTCGAGTCCTTKGCCGACGCCGGCATCACCCACCCCTTCCCGATCCAGGCAATGACGCTGCCGGTCGCCCTGGCCGGGCATGACATCATCGGCCAGGCCAAGACCGGCACGGGCAAAACCCTTGGCTTCGGCATCCCGGCGCTGCAGCGCGTCGTTGGCCGCGACGACGCCGGCTTCGACAAGCTGGCCGTGCCCGGCGCCCCGCAGGCCCTGGTGATCGTGCCCACCCGCGAACTCGCCGTCCAGGTCGCCAAGGACCTCGAGAACGCGGCCAAGAAGCGCAACGCCCGTATCGCCACCATTTACGGCGGCCGGGCCTACGAGCCTCAGGTCGATGCCCTGCAGAAGGGCGTCGAGATCGTCGTCGGCACCCCCGGCCGCCTGATCGACCTCTACAAGCAGAAACACCTGAGCCTGAAGAACGTCAAGATCGTCATCCTCGACGAGGCCGACGAAATGCTGGACCTCGGGTTCCTGCCGGACGTCGAAACCCTGATCGCCGGTACCCCCGCGGTTCGCCAGACGCTCCTGTTCTCGGCCACGATGCCCGGCCCGGTCATCGCCATGGCCCGCCGCTACATGACCCAGCCGACCCACATCCGCGCCGCGGACCCGGACGACGAAGGCCTGACCAAGCGCGACATCCGCCAGCTGATCTACCGTGCCCACAGCATGGACAAGGTCGAAGTTGTTGCCCGGATCCTGCAGGCCCGCGGACGCGGCCGCACCATCATCTTCACCAAGACCAAGCGAACCGCTGCCAAGGTKGCCGAGGAACTCGTGGACCGCGGTTTCGCGGCTGCCGCGATCCACGGCGACCTCGGCCAGGGCGCCCGCGAACAGGCGCTGCGCGCCTTCCGTAACAACAAGGTKGACGTCCTCGTGKCCACCGACGTCGCCGCCCGCGGCATCGACGTCGACGACGTCACGCACGTGATCAACTACCAGTGCGTCGAGGACGAGAAGATCTACCTGCACCGCGTCGGCCGCACCGGCCGCGCCGGCAACAAGGGCACCGCTGTCACCTTTGTCKACTGGGATGACATGCCGCGCTGGGGGCTCATCAACAAGGCCTTGGGCCTGAACTTCCCCGAGCCCGTGGAAACTTACTCCTCCTCGCCGCACCTGTTCGAGGAACTCGACATCCCCGAGGGCACCAAGGGCCGCCTGCCCCGCGACAAGCGCGTGCTGGCCGGCGTCGACGCGGAGGTTCTTGAGGACCTCGGCGAGACCGGCAAGAAGAACACCCGCAGCAGTGCAAAGGACAGCGGAAGGGACGGCAGCCGTGAAGGCAGCCGCACCGGCGCCCGCGAAGGCAACCGCACCGCMAGCCGTGAAGGCAGCCGCAGCKGCAGCCGGGACACGCGCCGCAGCGGCGCCGAGGCAGKCGGACGCTCCGGCGACCGCCGTCGTCGTCCCGCCGATGCMGAAGCCGCTACCGTTTCCACTGCCGGCGGGCAGGGCCCCGAGGCTGCTGCCGGCGCCGCGGCGGCGAAGGCCCCGACCGAGGTGGACCGTGCAACCCGTGCGCGTCGCCGCACCCGTACGCGCCGACGTAACGGTGAAGTAGTGGCCGGCGGCGACGCACAGCCGAGCGGCGCCGAGGCCTAATCCCCTCCATGACTGACACCGTCTGGGCGCCGGACGGCAGCAACCTGG
>NZ_JBFTHK010000228.1:0-5625 GCF_056394205.1 Arthrobacter sp. 10T413_2
CTGGTGCCGATGCGCGACCACGACCTGGGCGCCCTGAAATCCCTTCAGGTCACTGGATCGCCGCTTTCGGCCGACGGTTATCGCTGGGTCTACGGCAATGTKGGTGACATCTGGTTGAGTTCGATGAGTGGTGGCACCGACATCGCCTCCATCTTCGTGGGAGGATCCCCGACATTGCCGGTCCATGTCGGCTACATCCAGGCTCCGGCCCTCGGAGTGCGCGTGGAGTCGTGGGATGAAGCCGGCAATCCCACCCGKGGCAAGGGCGAACTGGTAGTGACCAGGGCAATGCCCTCGATGCCGCTGAGCTTCTGGGGAGACGATGGCAGCAGGTACCACGAGAGCTACTTCGCGATGTACCCGGGGGTGTGGCGGCACGGGGACTACATCGAGTTCACGCACCGGGGCATCCTCATCCACGGCCGTTCCGACTCGACCCTCAACCGCAACGGGCTGCGGCTCGGTTCGGSAGACATCTACACGGTGGTCGAATCGCTGCCGGAAGTCGCCGAGGCCCTGGTTGTCGGTGCGGAACTGGGCACTGACTACTACATGCCGCTGTTCGTCCACCTGGCCGACGGTGCCAATCCGGACGTGACCCAAGAGGCGATCACAAGATCAATCCGTGAGAACCTCTCCGTCCGATACCTGCCTGACGAGATTGTCTTCATGCCCGGAATTCCGCATACCCGC
Organism: Arthrobacter sp. 10T413_2; assembly: GCF_056394205.1. Lineage (NCBI taxonomy): Bacteria > Bacillati > Actinomycetota > Actinomycetes > Micrococcales > Micrococcaceae > Arthrobacter > Arthrobacter sp. 10T413_2. The sequence continues at coordinate 694 of NZ_JBFTHK010000228.1, forward strand.
ACCGGAAAGAAGCTGGAAGTCCCCATCAAGCGGCTTCTGCAAGGAGCGCGGCTGGAAACGGTCGCGGATCTCGGGTCGGTGGATGATCCCGTGCTGTTGGAAGAATATGCCCGGTTTGCCCTTGAACGGCAGACGATATCACCGTAGGCGGCACCGCTACTGGCTTCCGACAGGTTCKGCCCGCCGTAATGGGTGGTGGGCGCCGGGAAGTATCGAGGATAAKACATCAAGCGACTCAACGGCTGGCTAAATACTGCTCACCCCGTCAAAGGAGAGACATTGGGAACCATGCCAACAGCAACACCTGTCAGTCAAAAAACCGCGGGCGCCATCGGCCACAGCCTCACTCTGATCCGGGGCGAGGTTGGAGAGACGGCAGACTGCATCAATKAACAGGAACTTGCTCACCTGGCCACCCATCTCACCACCGTTAACCGGGTGTTCGTTGCAGGGGCAGGCCGCAGTGGACTGGTTCTCAGGATGGCCGCTATGCGGCTGATGCATCTCGGCCTCACGGTCCACATCGCAGGGGACGCCACCACTCCTGCAATCCGCGCCGGGGACCTGCTGGTGGTGGCCTCTGGATCCGGAACAACCTCAAGCGTGGTGAAGGCGGCAGAAACTGCGGCAAAGGCCGGTGCAAAGGTGGCCGCATTCACTGCCAACACAAACTCCCCACTGGCTGCAGTATCCGACGTGCTCGTGGTTATCCCGGCCCCGCAGAAAACCGACCACCAATCGGGTGCGTCTCGGCAATATTCCGGAAGCCTCTTCGAACAGGTGCTATTCCTCGCCACCGAAGCGGTGTTCCAAGCCCTCTGGGAGGAAACCTGCATTTCTGCCGAACAGCTCTGGACCCGGCACGCCAATCTCGAATAGCAGGACTCAGGATGGCGACGACGGAGGCGACGACTGATGCAGCGGAAACACCCGTCAACAACTCACCCCTGAATTCTTTTTGCCCAACATTTCCTAAAGAAAGAGCCGATCATGAAACTCCAAGTTGCAATGGACCTCCTCACCGTCGAAGACGCCCTCGAATTGGCCGCCAAAGTAGCCGAATACGTGGACATCATCGAACTCGGAACACCCCTGATAAAGGCTGCAGGCCTCTCCGCTGTCACCGCCATCAAGAATGCCCACCCCGACAAAATCGTTTTCGCTGACATGAAGACCATGGACGCCGGAGAATTGGAGGCCGACATCGCCTTCAAAGCCGGCGCCGACCTGGTATCAGTCTTGGGCAGTGCAGACGACTCGACCATCGCCGGCGCCGTGAAAGCCGCCCGTGCGCACGGCAAAGGCATCGTTGTGGACCTCATTGGGATATCCAATAAAGTCTCCCGCGCCAAGGAAGCGCGTGCCCTTGGCGCCAAGTTCGTGGAATTCCACGCCGGCCTTGATGAGCAGTCACAGCCCGGCTACGACCTCAAGGGGCTCCTGGCCGCCGGCGAAGAAGCGCGCGTCCMCTTCTCAGTAGCCGGAGGAGTAAACCTCTCGACGATCAACGCTGTCCAGCGGGCAGGGGCGGACGTGGCCGTAGCGGGCGGCTCAATCTACGGAGCCGCGGATCCCAGCCTGGCCGCCAAAGAACTGAAGGCCGCCATCATCTGACGCTTCCTTTCCATCACCTGCGGCGGCCGCACGTGCAAAACGTGCGGCCGCCGCATCCAACCCACTCACAAGGAACCGGAGGGACAAAAAGTGAGTATGCGATGAATGCTGGAGCCACGCTTCAGCCACGGCCCACCCAGCGGCCCATCCACCAGTGGGAATACCTGAGCCCAGGCGACGGCGTCGAGGTGTGTCTGGGGGATCTCCAGTACGCCGGATGGGTAGACGCGGTCGGAGACCGCGGGCATCTGATTTGGGTGATCGAGAACGGAACGGCTGACCGCCGGCTGTTCCTGCGCGGGGATGGCGTCACACTATGTCCCATCTGACGCTACTCCCCAACCCGAATCCGACCAGATCCGCGGTACACGATCAAAGCCCTTCCCTMCCGGAATATTCGGAAGAGTGGCGCGAGGTGTCCACTGCTGACCCAAATCTTGTCGACAAGTTACTGAACGAGGCTGAGTCGTCGCTCGTCGAAGTGGCTCTGAGCCGCCGGCCCGCCGGCATTTTGGTCACYCGCCATCACGCAGGCCGGTACGTTCTAGAACTCAGTGAAGAAGTGCCGTTCGGGGAATCCCGGGAGCGGTCCGCCTGGTAAGAGAGCGTTCCTGCTTCCGGAACCACGTGGTCATTATCCAGGCGTCCACTCGAGAGCCAGCACGCAAAGCAGCCTGATCCTAGGAGCAGACCGGCGAGCACTGTGGGGGCCCAGAAGAAACCGCACCTTCGGGCTGATAKCCGCCAGCCAGAACCTCGGCGCCCTTGACGCAGCGCGGGGGAGCAGATGGGCCAGCAGGCAACGGGCGGGCCACCGACACCCACACCCGCCCAGACAGGATCAGGAATTGCTTTCGAATTCATCGATCGTTATGCGCCCGCCGAGACGTGGAATTCGTCCTCGCGGCGGGCAGGGCGTTTGAGGATCTCGCTGCGATAGCGCGCAAACGGGAGGACTGGGCCACCAAGCGATCAAGCCACCCAATAGACGCACGCCCTTCGAGAAGGTCTCGAATCGATGTCGGTGATTACCCCTGGGAGGTCGGCTGACTGACCTACTGATGCTGAGGACGTCTCCAAACTTCGCCGGGCTCGAGCCCGCGCAGAGGATCTCACTGTTGAGTCCGTCCAGGAATGGGGCGGGCGCCGACCCTTGCTCGTGATTCTTGTGGCACCCGGCGGTCGCTATTCGGGTTCAATGGCGTCCAGGACCTCGACTGCATATTGGATGACAGCCAGTGCCCGGGCAGTCAGCATCGTTTCTTTGGGCCAAACTGCAACAACAGAGGTCTGGCCGGCGCGGGGACGAAGGTGCCTGGTCACGAGTCCCTTGCCCTCGCTGGAAACCGGGATCTGATTCGGCCGCGACATCAAGAGGCTGTAGCCGAGCCCCCGCCCGACCATCGCCCGGACAAGATCAATTTGCGGGACTACTGCACCCACGTTTGGCTTGAGCCCACGCTGAGCGAACATCAACTGCGTATATTCCGTACTGGGGGCCGTGTTGAGCATGATGAGTGGCTTGGCCGACAGATCAGCGAGATCCACATCATCTTCTTCAGCAAGTGAATCGTTGGCCCCCAGAACGGCCATGACTTCGGTCTTGTAGATGACCCTGCGCTCAACGTCCGCTGGCAAGCCAATGTCATAGACGATGGCCGTGTCCAGGGTTCCATCTTCAAGCGCCGGCAACAGGTCAGAGTGGTCCCCTACCGTGATGCTGATTTCGACCTTGGGGTGCAGGCTCGCCATGCCTTCAAGCACGGCGGGCAGGACGTTGCTTGCCAGGCCCGTATAGCAGCCCAGCGACACMGGCCCCTTCAGCTCGCCGCGGATCTCACCCAATCCTTCTGCCAGCGCACTGGMCTCTCGAAGCAGCTCCCTGGCCCGCTTCGCGAAGTGGCGCCCAGTCGGCGTCAGGTGCATGCCCCGGGCCTTCCTCMGGATGCACAGTTGTTCCCCCAACGCTGCCTCCAGCTCGMTGACGGCATGCGAAAGCGCGGATTCGGAGATGTGAAGCTGTTGCGCCGCGGATCCCAGGGTGGTGTGTTCCGGCAGCGCGGCGAAGAGCTCGAGCTGACGAAACGTGAATTTCGGCACGAAAATCACTTCTCCTAAAGAATCGAAATACTTCCGCTGATATTCGCAGTTTACTAGAGAAACATTGCCTGTGACACTGATTACACAAAGAAGTGCCAGTAGGACCGGCTACACAACGACGTGCCAGTAGGAGTAAGACAACAATGACGACACCAGCCGCACAGTGCCCCTACCACGGGAACTCGGAGACCCGAAGCGATGACGCGGCCTCGGTGCCCGGCAGCAGCGATCAAGCTCGCACCACCGCTTCGCAGGACGCCGTCGACTACGCCGTGGCTGACTGGGTTGACGTGGCTGAACTTGCATCGAATCCCTACCCGACCTATGCCCGGCTGCGGGCAGAGTCGCCGGTCGCCTGGGTTCCGCAGCTTAACAAGTTCCTCGTCACCAACTACGCCGGCTGCCACACGGTGGAACAGGACCAGGAGATCTTCAGCGCCAACGTTTCCGGCGCCACGATGACCCGGGCCATCGGTGCCCAGCCGATGCTGCGCAAGGATGATCCGGAGCATTCAGTAGACCGGGCACCGGTAAATCCTGTGCTTCGTCCCAAGTCCATCAAGGAAGTCTGGGGCCCGGTCTTTGAGCGCAACGCCGAAACCTACCTTGAGAATGTCGCCGAGCTTGGCCCAGAGGAGGCGGACCTCAACCGGGACTATGCCGCCCCTGTGGCCTCGCAGAACCTCATCGACCTGCTGGGGCTGAAGGATGTATCAGTGGAGCAGGTCCGCCGCTGGTCCCACGACTTCATCGCGGGCATGGGCAACGTCCTGGACGATCAGTCGATCTGGGACCGGTGTGACGCTTCGACCGCGGAGGCCGATGCTTTACTCAAGRAACTGATCCCCTACTACCGGCAGAATCCGGATGCCTCGATGGTGTCCGCGTTMGCAAACAGCGGGCTGCCAACATCCAACGTTGCAGCGAATGTCAAGCTGACCATCTCCGGCGGAATGAACGAGCCCCAACACATKGTCACCAACATGGTCTGGGCCCTCAGCAACCACCACGAACAGCGGGCGCAGGTCCTCGCCGACCCCTCGTTGTGGGCGTCGGTGTTTGACGAAGCCGTCAGGTGGCAATCACCGATCGGCATGTACCCGCGCCAAACGACCCGGGAAACCGTCCTGGAAGGGGTCCGGATCCCCGCAGGCGCCGGGATCGGCGTTGTCGTTGCATCCGCCAACCACGACGCCGCCCACTTCGGCGCCTCTGCAG
>NZ_JBFTHK010000229.1:0-5580 GCF_056394205.1 Arthrobacter sp. 10T413_2
AATGAGGGGCTGTGGCGCAGCTGGTAGCGCACCTGCATGGCATGCAGGGGGTCAGGGGTTCGAGTCCCCTCAGCTCCACCAACTAAGGGAACCACCGGAAACGGTGGTTCCCTTTCTTGTACCCGTTTCACCCCCAACAGCTCCATCGCCCTTAGTTGCCATATCCGTCAAGACCGTCTCATGAACGCTCGTCACATACCGTCATTTAGGGTCTCCACCCCGGGCCGGTCCTTGCTATCGTCGCTAGGAGACGGCCGCCCCGCAGCTTAGCTGGAAGGCCTTTTCCGGCTCCACGACGAAGGACCATCATGAAGCGCACACGACTTTCCGTAATTGGCCTTATTGCCGCAGCAGGACTCGCCCTGGCGGGGTGCGGGTCGGCGTCCACAGCCCCGTCCAGCTCGGCGCCGGCGGCCGGCGCAGACACCTCCTTGAGTGACKTCAAGAGCGCCGGCGTGCTCAAGGTCGGCACGGAAGGCACTTACAAGCCGTTCACGTTCCACGCCAACGGCAGCGGCGAACTGACCGGCTATGACGTGGAGATCATCAACGCCGTCGCCGACAAGCTGGGCGTCAAGCCGGCCTTCCAGGAAACGCAGTTCGACGCCATCTTCGCCGGCCTCGAYGCCAAACGGTTCGACGTCGTCGCGAACCAGATTTCCATCACGGACGAACGCAAGGCGAAGTACGACTTCTCCACGCCGTACACGGTGAGCACCGGCGTCATTGTCACCAAGGCCGACAACAACAGCATTACGTCCTTCGACAGCCTGCAGGGCAAGACGACGGCGCAGTCCCTGACGAGCAACTGGTACAAGCTGGCGCAGCAGAGCGGCGCGAACGTCGAGGCCGTGGAGGGGTGGGCGCAGGCGATCACGCTGCTCAAGCAGGGCCGTGTCGATGCCACCATCAAYGACAAACTGACGTACCTCGACTCCCAGAAGACGTMCCACGACGACGCCATCAARATTGCCGCCGAGACCACTGACAAGTCGCTGAGCRCTTTCGCMCTGCGCAAGGGATCAACCAGCCTGACTGAAGCCATCAACAAGGCCCTCGGTGAGCTCGCGGCCGACGGCACCCTGGCGAAGACTTCCCAGAAGTACTTCGACGCCGACGTCTCGAAGTAGCCCGGTGGAGACCGCCGAGGAACGCCGCGTCCGGGCATGAACATCAACTGGGAACTCGTGTGGTCTTCGCTGGGCCCCCTCCTGACAGGTGCGATTGCCGGCACCATTCCGCTGGCGCTGGCCTCGTTCAGCCTGGGCCTCCTGCTGGCCCTGCTGGTAGCGCTCATGCGGCTGAGCCGCAACCGGGTGGTCTCGGCGGTCGCCCGGATTTACATCTCCGTCATCCGCGGGACCCCGCTCCTGGTCCAGCTGTTTGTCATTTTCTACGGGCTCCCGTCCGTCGGAATTACCATCAGTCCCTGGCCGAGTGCGATCATCGCTTTCTCCCTKAACGTGGGCGGCTATGCGGCGGAGGTTATCCGGGCGGCCATTCTTTCTGTTCCCAAGGGGCAGTGGGAGGCCGGACACACCATCGGAATGTCGCGCCGCCAGACCCTCGTGCGGATTATCCTGCCGCAGGCCGCGCGGGTCTCGGTCCCGCCGTTGTCCAACACCTTCATCAGCCTGGTCAAAGACACCTCGCTGGCGTCACTGATCCTGGTCACCGAGCTGTTCCGCCAGGCGCAGCAAGTGGCGGCTTTCAGCCAGGAATTCATGCTGCTGTATCTGGAGGCAGCCGTGATCTACTGGATCATCTGCCTCGTCCTGGCCAGCGGACAATCCGCACTGGAGAAGAGATTGGACCGCTATGTCGCCCACTGAATCCCCGCTCCCGGGCGAGGCTGTCCCGGACGCCGCCCTGCTGACCGTCAGAGGTTTGMGGAAGTCGTTTGGCGACMACGAAGTGCTGAAGTCCATCGATCTGGACGTCCKCCGCGGCGAAGTGGTCACGTTGATCGGGCCGTCCGGGTCGGGCAAGACGACTGTCCTGCGGTGCCTCAACGGCCTTGAAGTGCCCGACGCCGGTGTCGCGGAGTTCGCCGGGCAACTGACCGTCGACTTCTCCACGCCGATGGCGAAAAAGCAGGTCTACGGGCTCAGGGACCGCAGCGCCATGGTCTTCCAGCACTACAACCTCTTCCCGCACAAGACCGTTCTGGAGAACGTGATCGAAGGCCCGGTCCAGGTGCAGAAGCGGCCCAAGGCCGAGGCGGTTCAGGAGGCCCGCGAGCTCCTGGCCCGCGTCGGGCTGGCCGGCAAGGAGAACAGCTATCCGTTTGAGCTCTCCGGCGGGCAGCAGCAGCGTGTGGGCATTGTGCGTGCGCTCGCCCTGCGCCCGCAGCTGTTGCTCTTCGACGAGCCGACGTCGGCCCTGGACCCGGAGCTGGTCGGCGAAGTCCTGGCCGTCATCAAAGAGCTGGCGGAAGAAGGCTGGACTATGGTGGTGGTCACCCACGAGCTCGCGTTCGCCCGTCAGGTGGCCGACGAGGTCATCTTCATGGCCGGCGGGGTCGTGGTTGAACGCGGCCACCCGGACACCGTGCTGCGCAACCCGCGGGAGGAACGCACCCGGCAGTTCGTGGACCGGCTGCTGAACCCGTTCTAAGGCAGCGCTCCCGGGGGAGACCAATGAGCCGGCCACAAGAGCCGGCTGAAAGAGCGKACCGAAAGAGCCGACTAAACTTAGGGACGTGAACGACTCCCTGCCCCCGTGCCCCGAATGCTCCAGCGAATACACCTACGAGATGGGGGCGCTCCTGGTTTGCCCGGAGTGCGCGCACGAATGGTMGGCGTCCGCGGAGACTGACACGGACGCCGAAACCCCTGCTGAGGCCGTTATCAAGGACGCCGTCGGCAACGTCCTCGCCGACGGCGACACCGTCACGGTGGTCAAGGACCTTAAGATCAAGGGCAGCTCCACGGTCATCAAGGTCGGCACCAAGGTCCGCGGCATCCGCCTCGTGAACGGCGTCGGCGACCACGACATCGACTGCAAGGTGGACGGTGTGGGCCCCATGCAACTCAAATCCAGCGTCGTCAAAAAGATCTGACCGGGGTCGGGACCACTACCCCTGGGACGGTGCAGCCGGCCGACGTCGTCGTCATCGGCGCCGGCCAGGCCGGGCTGTCGGCRGCCTACCACCTGCAGCGCCGCGGCTTCGTCGCGGCTGCCCCCAGCCCGGGCAATGCCCAGGGCGGAACCGGAGGGCCTGCGGCGGACACCCGGGCCGCCGGGACGTACATCGTGCTCGACGCCGAGGACGGCCCMGGCGGGGCCTGGCGCCACCGCTGGAAAAGCCTTCTCATGGCCACGGTCAACGGCATCAGCGACCTTCCGGGCCTCCCGCAGCCCGACGTCGATCCTGCCGAGGCCAGTTCMAGTTTCCTCACCCGCTATTTCGGCGGGTACGAACACGACCTCGGCCTCGCGATCGAGCGGCCCRTGAAAGTGCAGTCGGTGAGCCGGCAGGACACGGATCCCGCCGGGCGGCTGACCATCACCACCTCCCGGGGCACGTGGTCCGCCCGCGCCGTCATCAACGCCACCGGCACCTGGACCCGGCCGTTCTGGCCCATCTACCCCGGCCAGGCCAGCTTCCGCGGCCGCCAACTGCACGTCGCKGACTACGTCTCCGCCGACGAATTCCGTGGCCGGCGTGTCATTGTGGTCGGCGGCGGGATTTCGGCCGTCGGTCTCCTCGATGAAATCTCCCGGGTCACCGGCACCACCTGGTTCACCCGCCGGGAACCGGTCTGGCGCGAGGCCGCGTTCGACCGGCAGGCCGGCCACGACGCCGTCGCCCTCGTGGAGGAGCGGGTGCGCCAGGGCCTGCCGCCGCAGAGCGTGGTTTCCGTGACGGGCCTGATCTGGACGCCGGCCCTGCGCGCCGCCGCGGCKCGCGGCGTCCTGGACCGGCACCCCATGTTCACCGCAATCGAGCCCGACGGCGTCCGGATGGCCGACGGCAGCTTCCTGGCCGCMGACGTCATCCTGTGGGCCACGGGATTCCRGGCCGAACTTGAACACCTCGCCCCGCTGCACCTGCGCGGACCGGGCGGCGGCATCGCGATGGACGGCACCCGGGTCGCGGCCGAGCCCCGGGTCCATCTGGTCGGCTACGGTCCGTCCTCGTCCACCATCGGCGCCAACCGTGCCGGCCGGGCCGCCRTCGCCGGGATCGTCACCCTGCTGGCCGGTTCGGGATAACGTGGAAGCTCATGACCCAAGCCCGAGAAGAAACGGCGGCACAACGCGCGTGGCGGACACTAACTTCGACTCCCTCTTTGCCCGGMTGAGACGATTCCCGGATGTCGAGGCCGCCAACCTGCAGGCCTGGGACGCCACGGACAGGCTCCTGCTGGACACTGTCCTTGAGATGCAGGCGGCCGGTTTGCTGCAGCCCGGGGGACGGCTTGCAGTTGTGGGGGACCGGTACGGTGCCCTGGCCCTGGGTTCCCTGACGCTGGGGTCGCTGACACTGGACTCCGTGGGGACGGTGGCGCCAGCCGTCCGCGTCCACCAGGACCTCATCACCGGTGAGCGGGCGCTGCGGGCCAACGCCGGGGCGCTGGACCTTGATGCCGGTTTTGAACAGCTCCCGTTKGGCGAACGGCTCCTGGAGGGCGCCTCGCTCGTCGTGCTGCAGTTGCCCMGGTCCCTGGCGGAACTGGAGGAAATCGCCGACGCCGTCGCCCGCTACGCGGCGCCCGACGTCGTGCTGCTGGCCGGCGGGCGCGTCAAGCACATGAGCCTGGGCATGAACGCGGTGCTGGCGCGCTACTTCGAGGACGTCCAGCCCCAGCTGGCCCGGCAGAAGTCACGGCTCCTGCTGGCCCGGCGCCCCAAGCCGGTCGCGGACGCTCCGCCGTTMCCGGTCACCGAGGTGAACGAGGAACTCGGGCTGACGGTCTGTGCCCGGGGCGCCGTCTTCGCCGGCACGGGGCTGGATATCGGAACCCGGTTCCTGMTGGACTTCCTGCCGCGGATGCCGCACGCCGCCCATGCGGTTGACCTGGGCTGCGGCACAGGAATCCTCGCCGCGATGTACGCCCGCGCCAACCCCGGTGCCCGCGTCACCGCCACGGACCGGTCAGCGGCCGCCGTCGACTCCGCCCTCGCCACGGCCCGGGCCAACGGCCTGGAGAACCGGATCGATGTGCTCCAGGACGACGCGATGAGCTCCCTGCCGGCGGGCAGCGCGGACCTGATCCTGCTCAACCCGCCCTTCCATCTGGAGGCGGCCGTCCACTCCGGCGCCGGGATCAAGCTGATCGAAGCGGCCGGCAKGGTCCTCACCCCYGGCGGGGAGCTCTGGACCGTGTTCAACAGCCACCTGCACTACCGGCCGGCACTCGAACGGCTGATCGGTCCGACACGCGAGGCCGGCAGGAATCCGAAATTCACCGTGACGGCCAGCACCCGCCGGCCGTGAAGGTGAAACATTGTGTCCKAAAGGCGGATGTGTGGGCGCACGCCTGCACTTAACGTACGATTCTGACAACTGCTGTAGATAACTGCTGTATTGGGCCAATGACGTTTTGAGGTATCAGTGACCGAGATCCGGCAACC
>NZ_JBFTHK010000230.1:0-5555 GCF_056394205.1 Arthrobacter sp. 10T413_2
ACTTTTCGCTGTGCCATGTGCTTCTCGCTTCGTTGCGGGGTCCCGGGGTCGGGAACTGGGCCGGTTTGGTCGTCTGGCTACCAGTGTGCTCCCGGATGCGTGATACGCGTTACAACGATTCCGTTGAATGGAATTCGATGCTCTCGCGTGACTCGCCAAGCCTCCGCCCGATCCCGCGGGCCGCCGTCTGGAGCGCGGGAACAAGCGCCTGCAGGCGCACTTCGCGGAGGGGGACCACGACGCCGAGGGCCGCCACCGTGCGCTTCCTGCGGTCCAGCACGGGGACGGCGATCCCCCAGGTGTCCGGGTCCACAACGCCGGCCAACTGCGCATAGCCMTGGTGGGCCGCTTCACCCAGGAGAGCGCGGACATCATCGGCGACCAGCCTGCCGGTCGGGTCGCTGAATCCCGCCAGATATTCGGCCTGGATGGCGCGGGGCTGGTTGGCCATGAGCACCAGGCCGGCAGAGGACACGTGGACGGGCATCCGGCCGGCCACCTGCGCACGGTTGGCAACAGATCCCCGGCGGGACAGCCGTTCCACGAAGAGCGCTTCCTCGCCGTCCAGCACGGCGAGGTTCACGTTTTGGTTGAGCACCTGCTGGATGTCCTCCATGAACGGCAGCGCCGCCTGGCGGAGCTCAAGCGTGGGGGAATTGCGGTTGACGAGCTCCCAGAGCCGCAGTCCGAGGCTGACCGAGYCACCGGGGCCGACATCAAGGAGTCCGTGTCCGGCGAGTTGCCGGACCAGCCTGTGCGCAGTGGTCAGGGGAAGCTCTGCCCTGGCGGCAAGGTCGGAAAGCTGCAGTGCCGTGACACCCTCCGGGAAGGCGGCAATGAGCCGCAGGATCCGGTCCACCACCGAATCGCCGGAGGTCGAATTGGCCACGATACCCCTTCCGTTCAATGGTATGAAGTGTCCCATGCAACACCGACGAGTGATAGAACTCTCACGATAAGAAAAGTACGGCCAATGCCGGCCGGACACACGGAACCACGTCAAGAATAGCGCTGAGGTAGCAATGTCAATGTCGTCATTGGGCAATAAATCAAGGTGGCCCGTGTGGCTCTGCTGGCTGGCCATGGTGCTGGACGGCTTTGACCTGGTGGTCCTCGGCACGGTCATCCCGACCCTCATCAAGTCGCATGAACTTGGCTTCGACGCAATCGGGGCGACGTTCGCGGCGACCATCTCCCTGGTGGGTGTGGGGCTCGGCGCGCTCTTCATTTCCCCGCTATCGGATCGCTTCGGCCGGCGGAACCTGCTGGTGGCCTGCGTGACATGGTTCTCCACCTTTACGATCGCCGTCGTCTTCGCACCGAACGTGGCGTGGTTCAGCACGTTCCGGCTGCTTGCCGGCCTCGGACTGGGCGCCTGCCTGCCAGCAGCGCTTGCCTACATGAACGACTACGCGCCTGCCGGGACGGCTGKAAAGTCCACCACCCGGACCATGACCGGATACCACGCCGGCGCCATTGCCACCGCGTTCCTGGCCATCATGGTAATTCCAAGCTGGCGGACCATGTTCGTGGTGGGCGGCCTGGCAGGCTTTGCCTTGGTCCCTTTCCTGTGGTTCAAGCTTCCGGAAACCCTCCCGCCGGTGCACCACGCGGATAATGCGCCGGAGGAAGAGCGTGCCCGTTTCCGGGACCTGGGCCGCAGGCCCTACCCCCTGATCGCCGCCGGCGTGGCCGTGGCCTCGTTCATGGGCCTGCTGCTGGTMTACGGTCTGAACACCTGGCTCCCCCAGCTCATGGCCTCCGCCGGCTATAGCCTGAACGCCGGCCTCGCATTGCTCCTGGTCCTCAATGTCGGCGCAGTGGTGGGCCTCCTGATTGCCGGGGTCCTGGCCGACCGGCACGGCACCAAGAGGATCGTTMTGCTCTGGTTTGGCCTTTCCGCCGTGTTCCTCGCCGCTCTCAGCATCCAGATCCAGAACGAAGTAGTGCTCTACGCCGCTGTCTTTGTCACCGGCGTGTTCGTCTTCAGCTCCCAGGTCCTGGTCTACGCCTGGGTCAGCCAACTCTTCCCTGCTCGACTGCGTGGCACCGCCCTGGGCTTCGCCGCGGGCGTGGGGCGGCTGGGGGCCATCTTGGGTCCGGCCGTCACGGGCGCGCTGGTCGCCGCCGGCATCGCCTACCCGTGGGGCTTCTACGTTTTTGCCGCCGCCGCGGTCCTGGCTGTTCTCGCCCTGGCTTTCGTGCCGCAGACCATCGCCGCAACGTCCCGCACTGGTGCCGGCGTCGGGCAATCCTAGGCGAGGCGCCCTGGCGCAGCCGTCCCGCGGCCCCTCAGGCGGCGCCAGGCCCCTGGCGCCAGCACGACGGCGATGCCGACGGTGGCACCGATCACGGTCTCCACGATTCTGTCGCGGAGCAGGATGCCGGGCGGCACGGGCGCCACGAGAAGCGTCGAGATAAGGGCCAGCGGCGTGACAAAGACCTGCGCCAGCATGTACTGACGCGCGATGAACATCTCAGCGCCAAACTGGCACGCGGCAATGACCAGCACCGTCTGCCACGGCGTCGGCTGCAGCAGCAGGATCCCGGCAAGCAGTACCAGTCCCACGACCGTGCCGGCGATACGCTGGAGGCCGCGGCTCACCCGGTGCCTGGTGGTGTGCCCCACGAGTGGCACGACGGCGGCCACCATCGCCCAGTAATTGTGGCCGACCCCGAGCCATTCGCCGGCGAGGGTCCCCAGCGTTCCGGCCAGGCCCGCCGCCACGAGATAGCCCGCACTTTCCTGCCACGCGGCGCGCTTCTCAGCCGGCGTCAGACTCACGGGCTTGGCCCTGACCCACGGGGCCCGGCGGCTCCGTGCCAGGCGTGAGGACTGGCCGATCAGCAGGGAGAACGCGACCGTGAGCACGGCCACCAGCATGCACTGCCACAGCGGGGGCTGGTTAGGTATCGACGCGATGGCCGCAAACGCGAAGATGTGGAACAGCGAACCCGAGGGACGCAGGCGCCACATTGCGACAACCAGGGAGCAAGCACCCGCCACCACGGTGGTGGCCGCAACCAGGAGCCAGGTGGTGCCTTCGCCCGAAAGCCCGAGGAGCACGTCCACACGGGCCGTGAGGGCGGCCAGCAACATCACCAGGAGCATGAGCCCTCCGGCCCGCACTTGKAGCGTCAGCCGCCGGGCATGCGGTTCATTCCGGCCGTAGATCCCGGTGAAGGCACCGAAGGAGGCGAAGATTGCCAGATCCAGGCGGCCCAGCAGCACCAAGGTGATCAGCGGGACAAAGACGCCCACGGCGCAGCGGAGGGCAACACGGTGGTCCTTGTTGGCAGGAGCGATGGTGAACATCTCGGCGAACAGCTTCACGGTGCCGGCCTCCATAGGTTGGGGCGCCTTTCGTTGCGGTCTGTATATTACGACGGCGGCACTGGCATCCACCGTGGATTTTACGCCGGAACGGCGCCGCCGCCACATAGTGACCCGTTGATCGGAATCTGACGGGCACCGGCGAAGTGGTAGCGTCTATCGGTTGAATCAAGCAACTGAATCAAGCACCTGTGAATCAGACAAGCGACTCACGGCAGAGACATCCAGCAACGCACACCGGAGGTTCCCCATGCTCAAAGGATTCAAGGATTTCATCCTGCGCGGCAACGTGATCGAACTGTCCATCGCCGTCGTCGTCGGCACCGCCTTCACAGCCCTGGTCGGCGCCTTCACCGCCAACATCGTGAACCCGATCATCGCGGCGGCCGGCGGCGTCKAGACCCAGGGCCTGGGCTTCCACATCTGGCCCGGCAACGACAAGACCTTCGTCAACATCGGCGCTGTGGTCACCGCCTTCCTGACCTTCCTCATCACCGCCGCGGTGGTGTACTTCATCTTCGTGGCCCCCATGAACCGGATCAACAGGATGGTCAAGAACCGGCTGAGCGCAGCGGAGCCCGAGGAAGAGCCGATCCCGGCCGACACCGCGCTGCTGGCCGAAATCCGCGACCTGCTGGCCCGGCTGGCAGGTCCGGAACCCGGCGATGGCAGCGACCGTAACGTGGAGGGCGGCAAGGATCGCAACGGGAATGGCAACCTCGCGGGGACCGTGGACGAGGACAGTCCCCGCCACGTGGCCAGCCGCTAGACGCGTCCTCCCGCAGGCCTGCCGCGGGTCCGTCGGCAGCGGCGGTCCGAAACCGTCACCCGGCGGCAATCCGGCCGAAACAGCGGGCCGGAATCATTGGAGCATGACGCGCGATGCCATTGGCAAAACCCCAGGCAAGTCCCCCGGCAAGACCCGGCACCCTGCCTCTTCTGAGTTGAGTTGCGAAGTGTGCGGCCAGATGCCGGAACCGACCAAGACCCGGCTGACCCTGGCGAATATCGCCGTGATGCTTCCGATCGAGTTGCTGGTGCATGCGGCGGTGGTGGGAACGCACCTGCCCTATGTTGCCAAAGTCCTGGTTCTGACCATGACCGCGACCATCCTTGTGATCTGGGTGGCGGAACCCTCGGCGGCCCGGATGCTCCGGGGCTGGCTGCACGCCCCGGCACTGCGCCACCGCAAACGGCTCGTCGCGGCACCTGCCCTGTGGCGGGCGCGGACCGTCTTGAAGGACAAGCCCGGGTCGCTGCAGAAGCTCACTCAGGCATTGGCCGGCCTGGACACCAACATTCTCAGTATCCACGTACACCCCGTGGCCGGCGGCGTGCTGGACGAGTTCGTGCTCTCCGCACCGGGTGAAGTCCGCGAGGCCGATCTGCTCCGAGCGCTGCGGGCGGGCGGCGGGGCGGACCCGCATGTCTGGCCGACCACGGCCCTTGCCATGGCCGACGGCCAAACCGGGGCGCTGAGCCTGGCCGCCCGGATCGCGGCCAGCCCGGAGGAGCTCCCGCTGGCGGTCGCGGAACTGCTGCGGGCCCGGATCATCACGGGACAGGCCTCCGGCAGCGCCGAGGCGACGCCCGCGGCGGGCGCGAACGGTACGGTCCTGAAGATTCCGACGGCGTGGCAAGGACCCATTACGTTCTTCCGGCCCGGCGAGCCGTTCACGCCGGCCGAATCCGCCCGTGCGCACCGGCTTGCCGAACTCGCCGAGATCCTGGCGCACAGGCCGGCGTCGCCGCCTAATCCGCAGCCGCCGGCAGAAGCTAGCCCACGGGAGCTGACGACGGAGGACTGGAATGGAGCGGGCCGGCTCCCCGGACCGGGACTCCAGTAGCCGGAATACCCGTGACCGGAACACGCGTGATAGGCCGGCCGGAATCGTCATGGGAATCGTGACGGGCCGCGGCAGGCAGGCGGCTACTTTCGTCGCGTTCCCACCCGCCTGCCGGCGCTGCGCCTCGGCGGCCGGCGACCGCGAACCCCATATACACCGCCGCGTTGACGGCGGAGAGCGGGCCGCGGATGGACTGTGCCACCTCCTTCAGCGTGCCCAGTGCCGTGCCGTGACGTTCCTCCATACTGTTCTGCTGGGCGTTGCCTCGGTATACCCGGTTCAGCACCGCCAACTGGGCACCAGGGGTGCGCGGCGGGCGCACCACCACCGGTTCCACGTCGAGCACGGCTTTCTCGGACGGCGAAAAAAGCCGG
>NZ_JBFTHK010000231.1:0-5517 GCF_056394205.1 Arthrobacter sp. 10T413_2
GGCCATCGTGATGTCAATCGTCATCAACCACGGCCAGTCCAGTTTCTGGGGCGGCATCGTTGCCTGCTCCATCTCCATCTCGGTGGTGTTCGTCCCGCAGTACTTCCGCGTCATCCGTGCCGAAACCATCCGGCTGAAGGCAGAGCCGTACGTCGAATCAGCCAAGGTGGTGGGTGCATCCAGCGTCCGCATCATGGGACGCCACATCTTCAAGAACGCGACCCGCACGCTGCCGCTGATCTTCACGCTGAATGCCTCCGAGGCGATCCTGACCCTGGCGGGGCTCGGCTTCCTCGGGTTCGGCATCGAACCGTCCTCCGCCGCCGAGTGGGGCTACGACCTCAACAAGGCCATAGCTGACGCCTCGTCGGGCATCTGGTGGACGGGCGTCTACCCCGGTACGGCCATCGTCCTGACCGTTCTCGGCCTGACCCTCGTCGGTGAGAGCATGAACGATCTCAACGATCCACGGCTCAGGGGCCGCAAGAAAGCCGGAAGCAAGAAGGCTCCTGCCCCCGCCACGCAGGCCGCTCCTGAAGCAGAATCGAGCAGTTCATGACCACCAACATCGACCGGCCGGGCACAGGCTCCGGCCCCGTCCTGGACATCGACCACCTCAAGGTCACGTTCGCAACCGACAGCGGCGACGTCTTCGCCGTCAAGGACGTCAGCCTTGAGGTCAACCCCGGCGAGGTCCTCGCCATCGTTGGCGAATCGGGATCCGGCAAGACCGTGACGGCCAAGACCATCCTGGGGCTCCTGCCGGAAACGGCAACCAGCCAGGGCGCTGTGCTGATCAACGGCAACAACGTCATCACCGTCAGCGCGGCCAAACTGCGGCAGATCCGCGGCCGCGACGTCGCCATGGTGTTCCAGGAACCCTCCACGGCACTCAATCCGGTCTACACGGTCGGCTGGCAGATCGCCGAAGGCATCCGGGCGCACGCCGACACCAGCGGCCACAAGATCTCTGCCAAGGAGGCGAAGGCGCGGGCCGTCGAAGCCCTCCGCAAGGTGGGCATCCCGGACCCGGAGACACGGGTCAACTACTACCCGCACCAGTTCTCGGGCGGCCAGAAGCAGCGCGTCGTAATTGCCGCCGCACTGGCCCTGAACCCTGGCCTCATTGTGGCCGACGAGCCGACGACCGCCCTGGACGTCACCGTCCAGGCGGAGATCCTGGAACTGCTGCGGGACCTGCGCGACAAGTACGGAACGTCCATCGTGCTGATCACCCACAACATGGGCGTTGTCGCCGACCTCGCCGACCGCGTGGTGGTCATGTACCAAGGCGATGTCGTGGAGGAGGCTTCCTCACGGGTGCTGTTCGCCCAGCCCAAGGAGGACTACACCAAGAAGCTCCTGGCAGCCGTCCCGCACCTGGGCCGCAATTCCGCGTCCGAAGGCATGACGGAACGCGCCCACCAGGGCGGCAAAGTGCTGGTCGAGGCCAAAAACCTGACCATCGAGTATCCGGGACGGCTGGGCAGCCCGGCCTTCAAGGCCGTCGACGGCGTCAGCTTCACCGTGTCCGAAGGCGAAGTCTTCGGCCTCGTGGGGGAGTCGGGCTCCGGCAAGACCACGATCGGCCGGGCRATCGCCGGCCTCAACCGGACCACCGGCGGCAGCCTCAAGGTGCTGGGCTACGAAATGCTGAACTTCAAGGAGCGCACCTTCAAACCGCTMCGCAAGGAGATCGGCTTCGTGTTCCAGGACCCGGCTGCCTCCTTCAACCCGCAGCTGACCATCGGCGACTGCGTGGCGGAACCGCTGATCATCCACTCCAACCCGAGCCCGGCCGAGGCGCGCAAGCGGGTGGGTGAGCTGCTCGAATCCGTGCAGCTGCCGGCGTCGTACGCTGACCGGTTCCCGCATGAACTCTCCGGCGGGCAGCGTCAGCGCGCCTMCTTGGCACGGGMGCTCATCCTGAACCCGAAGCTGCTCATCGCCGATGAGCCGACGTCGGCCCTGGACGTCTCCGTGCAGGCCGTGGTACTGGAACTGTTCAAGGAGATCCAGCAGCAGTTCGGCTTCGCCTGCCTGTTCATCAGCCATGACCTCGCCGTCGTGGACATGCTCTCCCACTGGGTCGGCGTGCTCTACAAGGGCAAGATGGTGGAGCAGGGCCTMGGCAACCAGGTCATGGGCAACCMGCAGCACGACTACACGAAGAAGCTCATTGCCTCGCTGCCCGTTCCGGATCCGGACGAACAGGCCAGACGGCGCGAGGCCTTCCGGGCTGTGCTGCACAGCTAACTGCGGAAGCTTGCCGGCCGGACCGCTGCCGGCCGCAGGAGACACCACCAATGGACATGCCCGCCGTTCGCCACGAACGGTGGGCATGTCCATTTTGTGTCCCGCTTTGTTCATGACATTGTGTTMGGCTTGCGCGCGGTTCTTTGCCCGCCAGTCTGCCTCCCTTTTTGCCTGCCTGTTTGCCTGTTCTTTGCCTGCCTCTTTGCCTGCGGCCCCCGCCTGCAACGGTGCTTAACAGCAGAAAGCATTAGCCGGCGTGCCCCTAGACTGGGTCAATGACCGAGCAGAACCTCAATCTTCCTGACACCGATTCCTACGACCCGGCGGCAAGTTCCCTGGCCRGTTCGGTGGATCCTGCGGTGATGGCGGAGCTGTTGTCGATCCGCTCCAGCATCGACAACATCGATGCCACCCTCGTTTTCCTCCTCGCCGAGCGCTTCAAGGCCACCCAGAAGGTCGGCTTCCTCAAGGCCGCGCACAAACTTCCCGCCGGCGACCCCGGCCGTGAAGCGGCGCAGATCGCCCGGCTGCGGCACCTCGCCGCCGAGGCCCATCTGGACCCGGCCTTCGCGGAGAAGTTCCTGAACTTCATCATCGGCGAGGTCATCCGCCACCACGAGGCMATCGCCGAGGACCACCAAGCAGCCGCCCAGGCCTCCGGCCCGGCGGGCGCCGACCGCACCGCAAACGCCTAACCATGGCCGCAGCAGCGTTGCCCACCCCCGGCCAAGTCACCGCGACGGGCCTGGGTCCGTGGCCCGGCGAGGACCCGGCCGAGGCCGCCCGCATCATCMGTGGTGAACTGGGCAGCCCTCACCTGCCGTTCCTGGCCSAGCTTCCCGGCCGCGGCGTCGGCTCCGATGCCCTGGGCCGCACCGCATCCCTGCTTGTGGAACTCGCCGTCGACGTCCAGCCACACGGGTGGCGGCTCGTTGACCGTCCGGGCAAGGACCTGCAACGGGCGAAATCGGCGTTGTCCACCGACATTAACGTCCTGGCGGACGTCATCGGGGCCGAGGAAGCGCCCTCGGACGATATCAAAATCCAGCTGCGCGGGCCGCTCAGCCTGGCCGCCGGCCTCCACCTCCACAACGGGGAGCGGGCACTGATTGACTACGGCGCCCGGCGGGAGATTGCGGAATCGCTCGCAGCCGGCGTGGAAGGCTACCTCAAGCGCGTGGCCGCGGCCGCCCCGGGTGCCCGGATCGTGGTCCAGATCGACGAGCCGGACATCGCCTCCGTGCTGGCCGGCACCATTCCCACCGCCAGCGGGTACCGGACGCTGCGCTCTGTGCCCGGCCGGGAAGTCACCGAGTCCTGGCAGCTGGTCATCGACGCGCTCCGCGCCGCGGGCGCCGTCGAAACCGTGGTGGCCGTCTCCGAGGTCGAGGCGCCGTTTGAGCGGATCCTGGCGGCGGGCGCGGACGGAATCGCCGTCCCGCTCCGGGCACTGACCTCGCGCCAGTGGGAACAGCTCGCCGCCGCCGTGGAGGCCGGCAAAATGCTCTGGGCCGGAGCGCTGGACGTGGCGGACCCCGCCGCGGCGCTGCCCAAGGTCCGCGACGTCGTGGATAACGTGTGGCGGCCCTGGCGGCAGCTGGGTCTTCCCGCATCCACACTGGGCGCCATCAGGGTCACGCCGTCGGAGGGGCTGGCACGGCACTCGCCCGCCGCGGCGACCGCGGTCCTGACCCGGCTGACCCAGGTGGCGGACGGGCTCAACCAGCTCGCCCTCGGCTAGCGGTCCTCCGGGACTCTTGGGACTGGCGGAACTTCCGGGTCAGGCCCTGCTMTCCCAGCCGTCCGGGCGGGCATACCCGGGCAGGTAGCCCGGCGCCGTGGCACCGTCGGGGTAGGGCTCGAGCCGGTAGTCGAAATGGCCGGCGTACACCAGCACCAGGCCGAGCTGGGGCTKGATCACCTTGACCTGGATGCGGTGCCGGCCGCCGTCCTGCGGCTCCCACCACTGCTCGGCATAGGCCTTGGCGTCGAGGGCGGCCGGCAGCGGAATCCGCAGCGGTCCCAGGAACAGGCGGGACGCCTCGGACACGCCGCGGAGCCGGCCTTCCGGCGTGACGCTGAGGTTGAGGTCCGTGACGAGCCGCCGGAACCGGCCGACATAGTCCACGAGTCCCGGCCTGCTCCCGGAGTCGTCAAAGCTCGTGGTGTCGTGGAACAGCCGGGTGGTTCCCGGGAAGAAGATTTCCCGCCGGGCCGTCAGGCTTGACCTGCCGAACGGGTCCAGGTGGGCGTGGTTCTCGATCCGGAAACGAACGCCCTCGCCGTATTCGGGGAAGAAGGCCTGCTCGCCGGCGGTGAGCCGCAGGAGGGGGCGCAGCCAGGCCTGGCGGCAGCCGACGACGTCGAACACCCCCTCGCCGACGCCGTAGTGGCCGGATCCCGGCGCCAGGGAGAAGTACGCTTGGAGTTCCGGCTGCAGTCGGGCAAAGTCACTGCCCAGGGCGCGCTCATAAATGGGGGTGTTCACGGGTTCCTCCTGCGGTCCGGGGCCGGTTCACTGGGCCTGTCCACAGCATGCAGGACAACGCGGCAATTGTCACAACGTTCCGGCGCACCAGCGTGGTCCCGGCGGCCGCGGCACGCCCGCCTGCGCCATGCCGGAGAGCCGCCCGATACGACAAAGAGAAWTCAATGGGGGAATATATAACTATGAAGGCACGCATTCTGGTAGTGGATGATGACGAGGCGCTCGCCGAGATGATCGGTATTGTGCTGCGCAATGACGGCTTTGAACCCGTMTTTTGCGCCGACGGTGGACAGGCGCTGGACGTGTTCCGCTCCTCCAAGCCGGACCTCGTCCTGCTTGACCTCATGCTGCCAGGGATGGACGGCATCGAGGTCTGCCGCCAGGTCCGCGCCGAATCTGACGTGCCGATCGTGATGCTGACCGCCAAAGCGGACACCTCGGACGTCGTCCGCGGCCTCGAGTCCGGTGCCGATGACTACGTGCCCAAGCCGTTCAAGCCCGCCGAGCTCGTGGCCCGGGTCCGGGCACGGCTCCGTCCGGGCGACCAGAAGGCCCCGGAAACCTTGCGGATCGCCGACGTCACGATCGACGTCGCGGGCCACCTGGTCAGCCGCGGCAACGACCGGATTTCCCTGACGCCGCTGGAATTCGACCTGCTCGTCGCCCTGGCCCGCAAGCCGTGGCAGGTGTTCACCCGTGAACTTCTCCTTGAGCAGGTCTGGGGCTACCGGCACGCCGCCGACACCAGGCTGGTCAATGTCCATGTCCAACGG
>NZ_JBFTHK010000232.1:0-5471 GCF_056394205.1 Arthrobacter sp. 10T413_2
CTGATCCGGTGTCGGCTGCGACGTCGGTTGTGATGTCGGTTGTGTGGTTGGCGCCTGCGTCGGTTGTGGCGTCGGTTGTAGCGTCGGCGGTGTGCTCGGCTGGGACGTTGGTTCCGCAGTCGGTTCCGGTGTCGGTGGTGTGGCCGGCACGGTCKGAGGCTGTGTGCTTGGCCGGGACGTCGGCGGGGGTGCCGGTTCCGAGGCTAGCGGCTGTGCGGGCTGCACGGGTGTCAGCGACGCCGGTAGCGACGCCTGTTGTGAGGCAGAGTGTGCCGGTGGCTGAGGTGCCGGTTGCGAGGCCGGCGGCGGGGTGGGCTGGGGCGTCGGTTGAGGTGCCGGCTGCGAGGTTGGCCCGGGCGTCGGCTGGGGGGCCGGCTGCGCGGTTGGCTGTGGGGTCGGCGTCGGCGTCGGCGGTGCGACCCGCGGAGGCGTCGGCTGATTCGGCCCGATGGTGTAGTTGGGCTGCGGGCCCGAACCGTTGACCCAAAGGGCCGCGGTCACCCTTCGGGCGTCGCCCGGCTCCAGCCACCAGAGCACCTGGACGTTGCAATGATAGACAACCGTGACGTTCGCGACGGCGCCCTGCGGCGGGACCGAGTGGATAGACGTGGCCGCTGTTTGCGTGGTCCAGATKAAATTCTGGTCGGCAGACATTCCCGCGGTGCCGTCAACCGTCACGTGCGCTATGCCATACAGGCCGTGCTGCGGGCAGTAACTGCCGTCAACTGCGAAGTTGACGACCTKGGTCGAGGTAGCTTGCGCTGTGTCTGCCGTCGCAGGAGKTGCCAACACTGCTGCGACGCCAAGAGCCGCAACCGAGGCAGGTCCAGACAACCACTTCATTGCACACCAGCTTTCGACGTCTGGCGGACACAGCCAGACGATCAAGATTGCCCCCAGCCGGCAAGGTTTCTCGATGAGGCTCCAGACGTTACCACCGGGTCCTGGCGGGCACCAGCGTAGGGAATACTTGCCTGCTGGCGCTCTAATACGTGTTTTACGCAGGTATTTCCACATACGCCCGGTCCGGGATGTCGGTGGCGTTGCGGGTTTCCTAGAGTCGTTCCCATGTCACGCCGGGACCCGGGAGCCGAATCCGCCGCAGGCGCCAGCGTTGCCCGGGAACGCCTGGCAGCGACGCTGGKACGTTCCGGGGACGAAGGGGGCGCCGGGGGAACGGGGGAGGCCGGGAACCACCGTCATGCCACCGACGCCGAATACCCGGGCACAGCGTCGGATGCTGGCAGGGCGGCGGCGCCCTCCCCGGGCTTGCTGGAGGTGCAGGCGCCCCCGCATGGTTTCCTCGCAGACCACGTGGGCGGACTCGCCGGGCACCGGCGGGAAGGACGGCCCCCGCTTTCCGCGCGGCTGCGGGCAAGGACAGGTGTKAGGGCAGCGGCTTTGCTGGGTGTCCTGGCCGCGGTGCTGGGCGGCTGCTTCTGGTGGCAGGCGGGCACCGGAGGCCCCCGGATGGCGCCGCTCAGCGAGTCCGCCCCCGCGACGGAGGCGCCGCCCGCCCAGTCGGCCGAGGCGGCCAGCGCGCCGCCGGGAGAGGATGCCAGCGGTGGGGCGGGAACAATMACGGTGCATGTCGCCGGTGCCGTGGCCAGGCCCGGGGTTATTCAGCTGCCAGCGGGGAGCCGGCTTCACGAAGCCATTGCCGCGGCTGGCGGGGCGACGGATGGCGCGGAGCCGGACCGGCTCAATCTTGCAGCCGTGCTGGAGGACGGCCAGAAGGTCCTCGTGCCGATACGCGGCGAACCCGATCAGGCCGGTGCGTCCGACGGCGGGGGCGCCCCGCTGCCGGGTTCCGGCGCAGCCGGCACGAGCCAAAGCGGCGGCGGCGGAAAGATCAACCTCAACACTGCCGGGCTCGAGGAACTGGGAACCCTCCCGCGCGTCGGGCCGGTCCTGGCACAGCGGATCGTGGACTGGCGGACGCAGCACGGGCGGTTCAAGACCGTGCAGGAGCTCGATGCGGTGGACGGCATAGGCCCGAAGTTGCTTGAGGCCCTGTTGCMGTTAGTGAGCGTCTGAAATGGCCCGGAGCGACCCTAACGTGCCCCGGAATGAAGCTGACACGGCGTGGCCAGGCGTGGAGGGGAGCACCGGGCGGGCTCCGGCGTCCGGAGGACGCAACCTCTGGCAGCGGTATGCCGACGCGGCCGTCCGCTCGCCGGCACACGGGGAAGCCGGTGACCCGGAGGCCGGCGCCGGGGTTCGAGGGTCCCGGACATCGCTGTTTCGGAATCGCGGGCTGCAGCCGGATTCCGGGCGCGGGCGCCCGGC
This sequence comes from Arthrobacter sp. 10T413_2, assembly GCF_056394205.1. Classification (NCBI taxonomy): domain Bacteria; kingdom Bacillati; phylum Actinomycetota; class Actinomycetes; order Micrococcales; family Micrococcaceae; genus Arthrobacter; species Arthrobacter sp. 10T413_2. The sequence continues at coordinate 2,290 of NZ_JBFTHK010000232.1, forward strand.
GGAACGGCGCCCAAGGGAACGGCAACGGCGGGCGGATCTGCGCCTGGTGCCGCCGGCCCTTCTGGTGTGGGGGACCGCCGTCGCCGGCAACTGGCTGAATCCGGCGGAGCTGGCACTTCTCTGCGGCGGCATGGCGGCGGCCGCCGCAATGCTGCTGGTCGTGACGGGTCGTTMCCACGTTGGGCTACGCAGGGCTGGGCGTGGCGATACCGGCCGTGGAACCTTGCGGTATGGCCCGCGTCATGGGCCGGCGGCCGCGCGCAGCTTCCGCGCCACCCTGGCCATGGCCTTGTTGCTGTCCGTCGCGGCGGGCGCGCACGCCGCCGTCGAGTCATCCCGGCGGCATGACGGCGCGATTGCTGAGGCCGTGGCCGCCCGAGCAGCGGTGGTCGCGGAAGTGGAGGTTGCGGGCGCGCCGCGGCGGCTCAGGACCCCCGGAGCGAGCGGCCTGGCGKACCGCTGGKCGGTTCCCGTGACGCTAAAGGCCGTGACCTTCGACGGCCGAAGGATCGCCGGCGACGCCCGGTTCGTCGTCATGGGAGGAGCGGCGTGGGAGCACGCAGTTCCGGGCCAGCAGCTGCGCACMACCGGAAGACTGCGCGCCGCCGCGCCGGGGGAGCCCGAGGCGGGAACCCTTTCAACCACGTCCGCGCCCACGGTGCTGCGCGGCCCCKGGTTCTGGCAGCAAGMTCCCGGCGGGCTGCGCCGAAGTTTCACCGCCGCCGCAGCCCGGTTCGGGGGCGACGCGGGCGGGCTGCTGCCCGGGATGGTCACCGGCGACACCAGTGCCCTGAACGCGGAACTGGAAGAGGCCATGAAGACAGTCGGGATGACGCATCTGACCGCCGTCAGCGGCGCGAACTGCAGCCTGATCCTGGKGACGCTGCTGCTTACGGCTCGCACGCTGCGTMTGCCGCGTGTGGCCGCCGCAGCGGCCAGCCTCGCCGGGCTCGGACTGTTTGTCCTCATGGTCGGGCCGGACCCCAGCGTGCTGCGGGCCGMGCTCATGGGTGGCATCGGTCTCGCATCCATGGCGTCTGGCCGGGCAGGGCGTGGACTCAGCCTGCTCTGCGTTGCCGTCATAGGCCTGCTGCTGGTGCAGCCGGTCCTTGCGACAAGCTTCGGCTTTGTGCTCTCGGTCCTGGCCACGCTGGGAATTGTGATGACGGGCCGCCGCATCATGGACTGGGTTCCGGCGCCGTTGCCGCGTTGGGCCGCAGGTGGCGTGGCCGTACCGCTGTCCGCCCAACTCTTCTGTGGTCCGGTGATCGTCTTGCTGCAGCCGCAGTTCGGCGCCTACGCGTTGCCCGCCAACGTGGCTGCCGCGCCGCTCGTGGCGCCCGTAACGCTGCTCGGKACCGCAGCCGCAGCCGTTCTTCCTGTAGTCCCTGCCGCCGCCGAGCTTTTGATGGCCCCGGCTGCCGCCTTTGCCGTGGCAGTGGCGGGGATCGCACGCTTCTTCGCGGGCCTTCCGGGCGCCGCGCTGCCGTGGCCCGACGGAGGCTTTGGTGCGGCCACCATGGGCATGTTTTCCGCGACTGAGCTCGGCATCGTCTGGCTGGCCCTGCATCCCGCCGCGGTGGTTCGCGCGGCTCTGGCGGCACACGCCTGGACCGTCGCCGTCCTGGAGGGCTGGCCAACGGCGATGCGGGCCCTGGGGTCCGTCCGACGGTCCAGGCAGACCGCCCGGCAGACTGCCCGGCAGGGCGCGGGGTGCGGCTTGGAGCACCGGTCCGGGCATGGGACGCTTAGAGTCTGCAAACCAACTTCCGGGAGGAATCACGAGTGGCTGCTGCCCAGACCCCACGGCCCAGGACCTCGGCGACGAAGAGCACCACCTGGCGCGATGTGACACCTGCGGCTGTCGTCCTGGTGGGCGGCCCGGAGGACTACTTGGGCGCGCGTGCCATGGACCGTATCCGCGGGCAGGTCCGCGAGGCGGCACCCGACGTCGAAGTCACCCGGCTTAACGCCGCGAGCTACTCGGCCGGGTCGCTGGCCATGAACGTCAGCCCGTCACTCTTCGGCGAGCAGAAGCTTATCGAGATCGACGKACTCGAGGCGATGAACGATGCGTTCCTCGCCGATACCCTGAAGTATGTGGCACAGCCGGAGCCGGATGCCGTCCTGGTGCTCCGTCATGGCGGGGGAGTCCGCGGCAAGAAGCTACTGGATACGATCAAGGCCGGCGGCTGGCCGGTCGTTGACTGCCAGCCCCTCAAGAAAGACGCCGAGAAGATCGCGTTTGTCACGACCGAGTTCAAGGCAGCCTCCCGGCGCATCGAACCCGACGCCGTGCACGCCCTCGTCAACGCGGTTGGCGCGCAGCTCGCGGAACTCGCGGCCGCCTGCAGCCAGCTGATCGCTGACGCCACCACGGCCGTGGATGCCGCCATGGTGGACAGGTACTACGGCGGCCGGGTCGAAGCAACGGCTTTCAAGGTCGCCGATGCCGCGATGGCCGGGAACGGCCCTCTCGCCCTCTCCACGCTCCGCCACGCCCTGGACACCGGCGCGGACCCGGTACCGATCGTGGCGGCCCTCGCATCCAAACTGYGCTCCCTKGCAAAGGTGGCTGGCGCGCAGGGGTCGTCCTCGCAGATTGCGAAACAGTTGGGGATGCAGCCGTGGCTCGTTGAACAGGCCCAGAGGGAGGTCCGGCGCTGGACGCCCGAGGGGCTGGTCCGCTCCATCCAGGTCACCGCCGAGGCTGACGCGCAGGTCAAAGGCCTGTCCCGGKATCCCGTCTACGCCGTGGAACACGCCGTCACTGTGATTGCGACGTCTGTCCGAAGGTCCTGACGCCCGGGTGCGCGCCGCCGGCTCGCCAACGGCGGACCCGGCGTGGCGGGCGTTTCCAGTCAAACGCGGAACGGATCAGCCCGCGGCAGGACGGTGTGAGCCGAAGCGGTACTTGGCGCGMATCTAACAACGAAATTTCGCGCAACCAGTGCTGGAGGCTCCGATTTGAACCGGCCGAACCCGCTGAAACCGCCAACTGATCCCTCKAATTGGCTGCCTCCTTCGTCCAATAGTCATGAGTTCGGCTCCAATCGCGCCCAGAGGCGTCTCGCTTGCACGGGAACCACCTAGCAACGCCGTCGCCAGCGAATCTGGGCACCCTCGTGTTGCCGCGAACGTGGTTACCCCGGGGACCGGGTTCTTCCGGCCCGGCCGAGGGG
>NZ_JBFTHK010000233.1:0-5439 GCF_056394205.1 Arthrobacter sp. 10T413_2
TCTGTGGACCGCGCAGACCTGTGCACTGTGCAGACCTGTCCACTGCACAGACCTGCAAAAATGCGCAGACCTACAAAAATGCGCAGACCTGCCGCTCGCGGTGTACGCCCCAGCTTCCGCCGGGGCCTGCCGGGTGCCAAGGGCCGAAAGTCACCTCACGGCCCGGGTGCCGCCGCTGTCGCCCGGTGCGGTCCGGTACYCCCGCCCCAGTACTCCCGGTCCGGTGCTCCCCGTCCGGTACTCCCCCGGTAGGATTTCCTGACGGGCCCTGCCGGGCCCGACGGCCGGCAACCCGGCGCAGCCCAGTGGCAAGGACACACCATGAGCAGACGATCCGMGGGGCCCGAGCATACCGACCGCCCCTGGACCCGCCACTACGGCCCTGGTGTTCCCGTCGACCTCAAACTCCCCKCGGGCTCCCTGGTCGATCTCATGGACTCCTCCGTTCGGCGTTACGGGCGGAAGACGGCGCTGGAATTCTTCGGGGCACGCACCAGCTACCGCGAACTCGGGGCCGCCATCAGCAGGGCGGCCGCGGGCCTGAGGAAGCTCGGCGTCAGGGCCGGCGACCGGGTGGCGCTGGTCCTGCCGAACTGCCCGCAGCACATCATCGCGTTCCATGCGGCGCTGCGGCTGGGCGCCGTCGTCGTCGAACACAATCCCCTGTATACCGACCGCGAGCTCMGTCATCAGTTCGAGGACCACGGCGCCACCGTCGCGGTGGTCTGGGACAAGGCCGTGGAGAAGGTCCGGCAGCTGCCCGCCGACGTCGGGCTGCAGACCATCGTCTCCGTTGAGCTGATTCCGGCGATGCCGCTGCTCCAGCGGATGGCGCTGCGGCTCCCGGTACCCGTTGCCCGCACGGCCCGGGCCTCACTGRCCGCCKGCCGGCACGCGCCCTGGCAAGCGGCGGCGCCGGCACACCGGACGGTGCTGCCGTGGAAGGAGCTCCTGGCCGCCGGCGAGCYGAAGAAGAAGCATCCGCGCCCGGCCGCCGGCGACCTCGCCGTCATCCAGTACACGAGCGGCACCACAGGCCAGCCCAAGGGCGCTATGCTCACCCATGCCAATCTGCAGGCCAATGCCGCTCAGGGCCGCGCTTGGGTTCCCGGGCTCAAGGACGGGCGGGAGACCGTCTACGCGGTGCTGCCGATGTTCCACGCCTACGGGCTCACGCTGTGCATGACGTTTGCCCTGAGCATCGGCGCAAAGCTGGTGCTGTTCCCCAAGTTCGACGTTGACCTTGTGCTGAAGGCATACAAGAAATCGCCGGCCACGTTCCTGCCGGCAGTGCCGCCGATCTACGACCGCATCGCTGCCGCCGCGGCCGAGCGCGGCATTGCCCTGGACAGCATCCGGTTTTCCATCTCGGGAGCGATGAACCTGCCGACGGCGACAGTGGAGACGTGGGAGAAKGCAACCGGCGGCTACCTGATTGAGGGCTACGGGTTGACGGAAACCTCGCCCATCGCGCTGGGCAACCCCTTCGGTCCCAGCCGGAAACCGGGAACGGTGGGGGTCCCGTTTCCCCTGACCGACATCCGGGTGGTGGACCCGCGGAACGTCCTGCTGGACCGCGCCCCGGGCGAGGAAGGCGAGCTCCTGGTCCGGGGCCCGCAGGTTTTTGCCKGCTACTGGAACCGTCCGCAGGAGACCGAGGAATCACTTCTGGAAGGCGGCTGGTTCCGCACGGGGGACATTGTCTCGGTGGACAGGGACGGGTTCGTGACGGTGCGGGACCGGATCAAGKAGCTGATCATCACGGGAGGCTTCAATGTCTCCCCCACGGAAGTGGAGGACGTCCTCGCCGAGTACCCCGGCGTCCTGGAAGTGTGCGTCGTGGGCCTGCCCCGCCCCGGTGGCGGCGAAGACGTGGTCGCCGCCGTCGTCCCCGCCGCAGGACCCGGCGTCGATCCGGAGGCGCTCCTGGCTTTCGCACGCGAGACCCTGGCCGCCTACAAGGTGCCGCGCCGGGTTGCCGTGGTGGATGAACTGCCGCGCTCGCTGATCGGCAAAGTCCTGCGCCGCGAAATCCGGGACGCGCTCGTGGCCGGCCGCTGAATCGGCGGATTACTGCTCCCGGCTGCCCCCGCCGGGATTGAGCCGGGCGATTGCCGTCGACAAGACGGTGGCGAATCCGCACCAGAGGGCGTAGGGCGCCAGGGACACTCCGGCGCCGCGGTTCACGTGGTAGGTMCGGCGGACGAGGTCGGCGCTGCTGACCGTCAGGATGGCGCACTCCGCCGCCGCGAGCCACGGCCGGCGGGCACGCCAGAAGAGCCAGCTCCACGTCGCATTGAGGACGAGGTTGGCGGCCAAGGCGCCCCGGTAGGCGGCGATCTCCTGCCGCCTAGTCTTAACGCCGGGGGCGTCCGTGGTGTCGTGGCTGTCCAGGGCGACGGCGGAACTTACGGCGAGGTCAGCGTAGAGTGCGGTCCACACCACGGGAAAGGCGACGGCGGGCGGCTGCCAGTCCGGTTTGCGCAGCTGCCGGTACCAGGCGCTGGCCGGATCTGTCGCGACGCCGCCGGCCGCCGCCGTTGCGGCGGTCGCTGCCGCCGTCCACACCAGGGTCATCAGTTTCACGGCTGCTCCTTTGTTCCGTCGGTGCCGGGTGCGCCTACCGCACATGCTACGGAACTGCGGCACCGCCGTCGACGGCGGATCGCTTGCGGCCCTCCGGGCAAGCTGATAGGCMTGACGGTAGGGTGCTTAGAGGCACATCGGCTCGCCGTCCTGTCCGGGCGGTGGTTGCAGAAGGGAAGTTCACGTGACTCGCAAGAATCCTCAGGTGGAGGAACCGTCGGAGAAAGAGCTCGTTGTCGAGAACGGGCCGAAGAGCTGGGCCGCCGGCGTCCCGGGCGTGTACCACTCCATGAAGCCGGCCATCGAGCAGATGGGGCTCAACCGGACGCGGAAGACCGTCATGGCCATGAACCAGAAGGACGGCTTCGACTGCCCGAGCTGCGCGTGGCCGGACCCGCACCACCGCAAGGCGTTCGAGTTCTGTGAGAACGGCGCCAAGGCCGTCACGTGGGAGGCGACCCCGATCACGATTCCCTCCAGTTTCTGGGCGGAGCACCCGGTCAGCGAGCTGCGCAGCCGGTCCGAGTACTGGCTCGGCATGCAGGGCCGGCTCACGGAGCCGGTCTACAAGCCCGCCGGGGAAGACCACTACAAGCCGGTCAGCTGGGACGAAGCGCTCCGGATTGTCGCCGACAAGCTCAAGGGGCTGGACTCCCCCGACCGCGCGGCGTTCTACACGAGCGGCCGCACCTCGAATGAGGCGGCCTTCCTGTACCAGCTGCTGGTCCGCGGCTACGGCACCAACAACCTGCCGGACTGCTCCAATATGTGCCACGAATCCTCGGGCTGGGCCATGGGCCAGACCATCGGCATCGGCAAGGCGACCGTCAGCTTCKACGACTACGCCAACGCGGACCTGATCATCATCATGGGCCAGAACCCGGGGACCAACCACCCCCGGATGATGACCGAGCTTGAGAACTGCAAGCACAACGGCGGCGAGATCGTGGCCGTCAATCCCCTGCCAGAGGCCGGGCTGCGCCGGTACAAKAACCCGCAGCAGGTTAACGGGGTGATCGGCCACGGCGTCCAGATCGCGGACCAGTTCCTGCAGATCCGGATCGGCGGGGACATGGCGCTGCTGCAGGCCGTGTCCAGGCGCGTGCTCGACGCCGAGGCCAGGAAGCCCGGGACTGTCCTGGACCACGCCTTCCTGGCCGAACACTGCGAGGGGCTCGAGGAGCTCAAGGAGCACCTGGCCCGGCTGGATGAGCGCGCTGTGCTGGAGGCTACCGGCCTGCGGAGCGAGGACATCGATGAGCTGGCCGCCCGCTACCTCAAGGCCGAGAGAGTCATCATTACCTGGGCCATGGGCATCACGCAGCAGAAAAAGGGCGTTGCCACCATCAAGGAGATCATCAACCTCCTGTTGCTCCGCGGCAATATCGGCAAGCCCGGTGCCGGTGCGTCCCCCATCCGTGGACACAGCAATGTCCAGGGCGACCGCACGATGGGKATCTGGGAACAGATGCCGCAGTCCTTCATGGAAGCCCTCGGCAAGGAGTTCGACTTCGAGCCGCCGCGCGAACACGGCACGGACGCCGTCGAGACCATCAACCAGATGCGCGCCGGGGAGATCAAGGTCTTCGTCGCCTTGGGCGGCAACCTGGTGGCGGCGATCTCGGACACGAATGCGGCCGAGGCCGCGATGGAAAATACGGAGATGACGGTCCAGATCTCGASCAAGTTGAACCGGTCGCACGCAGTGACCGGCCGMGAGGCGCTGATCCTCCCCACGATGGGCCGGACCGAGATCGACATCCAGGAATCCGGGCCCCAGTTCGTGTCCGTGGAGGACACCGTCTGCGCCGTCCACCCGTCCTGGGGAAGCGTCGAGCCGGTGTCCCATCAGCTGCTGTCGGAGCCGGCCATMCTGAGCCGGCTGGGCAAACTCCTCGTCGGCACCAAGATCAAGGCGGACTGGGACGGCTTTGAAAAGAACTACGACCTCATCCGCGATCACATTTCGCGGGTAGTGGGCGGCTGCGAGGACTACAACCAGCGGATCCGGCAGGACGGCGGGTTTGTTCTCGCCAACGGCCCCCGCGACTCGCGCACGTTCCCCACGCCCACCGGCAAAGCCGTGCTGACCGTCAACGACCTCGAGCATGTMCAGCGGCCGGCGGGCACCCTGATCCTGCAGAGCATGCGCTCCCACGACCAGTTCAACACCACCATCTACTCGCACAACGACCGCTACCGGGGCATCAAGAAGGGCCGCCATGTGGTGTTCGTGAACCCGGACGACCTCGCCGAACTCGGCCTGGCGGACGGACAGTACGTGGATATCCGCGGCGTGTACGAGGACGGCGAAGAACGCGTGGTCCGCAAGTTCCGCGTCGTGTCCTACCCGACGGCCCGCGGCTGCGCGGCCGCGTACTACCCCGAGGCCAACGTGCTMGTACCGCTGAACMACACGGCCGAGGGCAGCAACACGCCGATCTCGAAGGCGGTCATTGTCCGGCTCGAACCAAGCCTGGACCAGACACCGGACAGCGCCCCACCCGTCTCCGCCGGGGCAGCCCGGCCGTAGGGGCACCCTTCCGCAGGCCGGGGCTCAGGGCACGGGACATGTCCAGCCCCGGCCCCCGCCACTGGACATAACACCACCATGCCCACCCGTGCGCCCCAGCAATGGACATGTCCTCCGCGGCAATGGGCATGTCCCACGCAGCACMAYGCCCCCGCCACGGGACATGTCCAGCCCCGGCCCCGGCCACTGGACATATCACCACCATGCCCACCCGTRCGCCCCAGMAATGAGCATGTCCTCCGCGGCAATGGGCATGTCCCACGCAGCACCACGCCGCCGCCACGGGACATGTCCAGCCCCGGCCCCGGCCACTGGACATA
>NZ_JBFTHK010000234.1:0-9391 GCF_056394205.1 Arthrobacter sp. 10T413_2
GCAGGCCGGACTGCGGCTTCGGCAGGCTGATTTCATCCTGCTCGTATGCTGCGTTGGCGTCACGGCGAGMCTTGTTGGGTTCGTCGCTGGAGGCTTCCTCATGGGGCTGCTATTTCTGGTGCTCACGCCGTTGGTCGCAATGCTTTTCCTGCGCATCATGGCCAACCGGCGGCGTGCCAAATTTGAGGATCAGCTTGGAGATACGCTTCAGATGCTGGCCGGGGGGCTGCGGGCCGGCCATAGTCTCTTGCGTTCAGTTGACGCCGTGTCAAAGGAAGCCGAATCCCCAACGTCCGAGGAATTTGCCAGGCTGGTCAACGAAACCCGGTTGGGCCGCGATCTGAAGGACTCGATGCTTGATGCCGCCAGGCGACTCCAAAGCGAGGATTTCGACTGGACGGGCCAAGCCATTGAAATCCACCGCGAGGTAGGCGGTGACTTGGCGGAAGTTCTCGATCACGTGGGGGAAACCATCCGAGAGCGCTCCGAAATCAAGGGGCAGGTTCGGTCTCTAAGCGCCGAAGGCAAGCTGTCCGCGTACATCCTGGTTGCCCTTCCCGTTGGAATGTTCCTCTATTTGAGCGCAGCGAGTCCGGATTACATGGGCGCCCTGTACGCGAATTTTCTTGGCTKGGTAATGCTTGGCCTCTCCGCAGTGTTGCTGGCCCTTGGCTCCTRGTGGCTTAGCCGCGTCKTAAAGATCAAGTTCTAGGAAGGATCGCCATGAGTGCAACGGCGTGGTTAATTATCGGGCTCATCATCGTTCCAGTATCYGCAATGGTCTGGTCCTTCATTTCAGTTGACCGTCAGGGCCTGGCTGCGGTCAGGAGCAATCTGGGGCGTGGTGTCGTGGAGGCAGGCGCAGCCTCTGCCGGTACGAAGAGCTTGGCGGGTCTGGKCGTCCGAGTGACGCCCAAGGGATACGCGGGGTGGCTGGACAAGCTCCTTGCGAAGGCGGGCCGCCCCGMGGGCATGCCCCTTGAGCGCCTTTTGATTGCGAAGCCGGCCCTGGCACTCCTGGCAGCATTCGTCAGCATAATGTTCGCGGCAAGGTCTCCGTCCGGCATCATGGTTCTGTATTTGTTCTTGCTGCCGTTGGTTGCATATTTCATTCCGGACATTCTTATCCACGGCCGCGGCGCAGAGCGCCAAAAGGCCATTGAGATGGAATTGCCCAACACCCTGGACCAGATGCTGATCTCGGTGGAGGCCGGATTGGGATTCGAAGCCGCTATGGCACGTGCGGGCCAGAACGGCAAGGGGCCGCTGGCGGAGGAGCTCGTCCGCACGCTCCAAGACATGCAGGTCGGGCGAAGCCGTAAAGATGCCTATCTGGCCATGGCCCAACGGGCTGGCTCACCGGACCTGCGGAGTTTCGTCCGCTCCGTGGTGCAGGCAGACCAATACGGAATTGCCCTCGCCGCTGTCCTTCGCAMCCAGKCCAAGCAGATGCGCATAAAGCGACGCCAGCGCKCGGAAGAAAAAGCCATGAAGCTGCCCGTCAAGGTGTTGTTCCCCCTCATGTTCTGCATCCTTCCGGTGCTCTTCATCGTCATYATCGGTCCCGCCGTCATAAGCGTCATGAAGAACTTCACTGGTGCTTTCTAGGCCAGAATTCTCCACCAACTCATCAAAGGTCACAACCGGAACAGCGAGGGGTCATGCGTTTGTTAACGATATTCCCGCCACATCTGCACAGCGAGCGCCGAACGGTTGAACGAACTACGCCGCCGGCCCTGCAGTCTAGGCTCGCGGCATTCAGCCGCCGGAATCGGAATGGTCGGCAGCGGGGTGCGGCTGCAGTTGAATTTGCCCTCATTGTTCCCTTGTTGCTGTCCATGCTCCTGGGGGTGATCGACTTTGGAATGGCCTTGGGCCAAGGCATCAACCTCCAGGGCGCTGCGCGTGAGAGCGCGCGACAGGGTGTGACCGGCGGCGATGTCATCGCGTCCGCCAACAACGCCAGAGGTGGCGAACTGAACAACACTAAGCTCCAGGTGAAGTTCGCCGTGGACACGTCCGGGGGCGCTCCCGGCGTCATGGTCGTCTGCCTGCGCTACCCGCAGTCGTCATTGTCGGGTTTCTACGCCTGGGCTCTGGCAGGGGTCTTCGATGCCAAGGCCGTCATGAAGATGGAAGGACCCGTGGCCGTTACCTCGGGCTCACAGAATTGGAGCGGTGGGTCATGCACTCAGTAACGCCAGGACCGCAACACGAACCCGAACAACACGTCGAGCGAAATGAGAAGAGAATGAGCAACGTGGATCCCCGGGTCCGGAAGTGCGGGGAGMGGGGGGCAACCGCGGTCCTCTTTGCCTTGCTGCTTCCTGTCCTCTTTGGGGTGCTGGCTATGGCTCTCGATGTCGGCAAACTAGTCTACGAGCACCAGAACCTCAGTAATGCCCTCGACGCCGCCGCCCTGGCAGGCTCCCAATCTCTCCCAAACGACCCCACTGCCGCCCGAAACGCTGCCGTCGCCTTCGCCAAGTCCAACGACCCGCAGGCGGACCCGGCTGTMACCTTCTGGTGCGTGGTTGCTTCGTCCRGCGCGTCCAAGACCGTCGCCAGCGGCCAGGTCCCCAGCGTCTGCAACCCGGGAACCACAGCCGGGGCCAAGTGCAACGAGACTATTTGCGCGATCCCGTGCGTCGCGGGCAGCGGTCATACCTGCAACACTGTCACCGTGACCGACGACAAGGATGTCCCCTACGCCTTCGGCCCGGTAATCGGCGTCGGCACTGGAAATACCGGCTCGATCGCGGCAAACGCCTGCAAAGGATCCTGCGGGGCCCAGTCCCCGAACCCCATGGACGTCRCCCTGGTCGCAGACCGGACCGGCAGTATGAGCTCCGCGGACCTCTCCAGCATGAAAACGGCAATTCAGACCACACTCAAGACCATGACGAAGGCCCAACAGTACGTTGCTCTAGGCACCATTGGTCGCAGCGACCCCACATCCGGCTGTATCACCACCGCCTCAGGCTCGGTTACGAATGGCCCTTGGATTCCAGTCCCGTTCTCCAACGATTACACCACTTCGGGCGCACCGCCGGCGATTAACAACAGCAGCACCCTTGTCAAGGGTGTGCAGTGTCTGGCAACCTCGGGCAGCGGCACGTACCTCGCTTCGCCGATGAAGGCCGCGGCGCGCTACGTCCTCGGTCTGGACCCAAACAACCTGGGGAGTCTGCCGGCGCGTGCGGGGACGCCCCGCAAGGCCATTGTCCTGGAGACGGATGGCCAACCGAACGAGACAGGCACAGGCGGATCCACCTCCGTGGGCGTTTCCGGCGATATCAAGAATTCTGATGGCGTGACCGCCTGCAACAACCTGAAGGCAGTCGCGGCTGACGCAAAGGCGAGAGGAATCCTGATCGTCACTGTGGCGTACAACGCAGCGACTTCCGCGCGCTGCGGCAGCGGAGCGTTTGTGCGCGACGTTCTCGCTGCCGCTGCATCCGAGAAGTCCCCGGGAATCCCAAGCACCGCMAGCAACGATTGTTCGACGCCGGCGCTAGCGGCTGCGGAGAACTCCGACGGAGATTACTTCTTCTGCGCCTCAAACGGAGCGGACCTCGGCCCAATCTTTGTCTCGGCGATCAATGCAATCAGCTCGAACTCTCACCTAATCCGAATCCCCGGCTGACCCTTAGGCCAGCGCACTCAGGGCGCCGCCAGCCATAGGACACTCCTGTACCGGACCCCCTTGGACCAGACCCAAGGGGGTCCTTCCATGTGCCCGGCGCACGATGGMCGCAAGAATGGCGCAGGGAATGTACAGAAAACGTGCAGTTTGGGAAGTCTTGGCACAGGATGCGTCAAGGGCGAATCACCGGCGTGTCGGCGCTTGCTACGTTTCCCTCAGCGCTGGTGCAGGACCAGCCGCCCAACTCGCTCAGGAGTCTCCAATGCGTTCGATTCTCTCCAGTTTCGCAGCCCGTCTTCGCCGAGATCAGCGCGGCGCCACCGCCGTCGAATACGGCATCATGGTTTCCCTCATAGCCGTCGTGATCATCGTCGCCGTAACCCTCTTGGGCGGCACCTTGACGGACACCTTCACCCAGGTCCAGTGCTCCGTCAGCGGCGGCACCTACACGGCAGGCGCCGCTGCAGGCGGAGGCGCCTGCGCCCCTTAAGCATCGGCGTCCAGGCACGGCGCTTCGGTCGATGACGGTGTGGTGGCGGCTCGATGCCGCCACCTACGCGCAGGGCGCGGACACCCGGGCAGTGCAGGACCTCGACCCGGTGGACGTCCTGATGGTCGCCAAGGCCGTGCCGGCCGGAACCTCCGTGGAAGCCCTGAAACCATTCGTGACCACTGAAAAGAYCCCAGGCACCGCAGCCGCCAAGTCCGCACTGCACAACCTGGACGGGCTKACGGGAAAAGTAACGGCCGTCGATCTTCTCCCCGGCGAGCAGCTTGTCGCGGAGCGTCTGGTTGCCCCCGGAGATCTCGAATCCATCGGCTCAGTACAAGTTCCTGAGGGACTTCAAGAGGTGTCCTTCCAACTGGAGCCACAGCGCGTCGTGGGCGGCAGGCTGGAACCGGGCGACCACGTCGGCATCTTCATCAACCTGCATGGCGGCGGCATTGAGGCGAAGCCGGAGAAGGAAACCACCCAACTGACCATCCACAAAGTCCTGGTAACGGCGGTACAGCGCGCCCCTGCCGCCGCCCCGGACCCCAAGGCCGCGCCTTCCGGCAGCGKAACACCGGCCGAGGACACCTCGCTGCCCACGGGCATGGTCATGCTGACMGTGGCCGTCAACGACGTCGACGCCACGAAGATCGTCTATGCGTCCGAGTTCGCCAGCCTCTGGCTGAGCAAGGAGCCGCTCAATGCAAAGGACAGTGGCCGGCCCGGAATCATGACAAAACCGGAGGTATACAAGTGAGCCGTTTCGTCCTGATCACGCCGAACACGGACTTTGACGCGCGGGTCCKGCAGGCCCTGGCCGGCGGTCTCCCCGGCGGGCTTCAGTCGTTCGCCTTCGTCAATCCGTCAAATCCCGCCGAGCTGTTTGCGAACCTGGACCAGGAACGCCCCGAGGTCCTGATCCTGGGCCCGGACGTACCCGCGGAGGACGCCCTGCGCCTCGCCACGGTGTTCGATGTCCAACTTCCGGAGCTCAGCGTCGTCCTCGTCGGCGACGCTGATCCGGCGTTCGTCATGCTTGCCATGCKGGCCGGAATCCGGGACATACTCAGCCCCGGGGCCGACCCTGCGCAGATCCGGGTGATGCTGGAGCGGGCCTGCCAGTCCTTCGCCAGCCGCAACCGCACCGCGTCCACGAAGCAGCCGGACAGCGCAAACGGCCTCGTAATCGGCGTGTTCTCGCCGAAGGGCGGCGTTGGTAAGACCACCATCGCCACAAACATCGCGATCGGCTTGGGACGGGTGGCACCTATGAGTGTGGTGGTCGTGGACCTGGACCTGCAGTTCGGTGACGTGGCCTCCGGGCTGTATCTCAAGCCCGAGCACACGGTGACCGATGCGGTGTCCTACTCKGYGAGCCAGGATTCCCTCGTGCTMAAGGCCTTCCTGACGGTGCACCCGGCCAGCATCTACRCCCTCTGCGCCCCAAGGACCCCGGAGGAAGCAGACGATATCACTCCACAGCAGGTCACCCGCTTACTCGACCAGCTGGCCCAACAGTTCCAGTACGTTATTATCGACACCCCTMCGGGGCTGCCGGAAATCGGACTGGCCGCTCTCGAACAATGTACCGACGCCGTCTGGGTGACAGCCATGGACGTCCCCAGCATCCGCGGGCTTCGGTCCGGGATCGACATCCTCAGGCGCTTGGATCTGCTGCCCGAGAGCCGACACTTGGTTCTGAACATGGCGGACTCCAGATCCGGGCTTAGCGTCCGCGACGTCGAAGCGACCATCGGCGCGCCCGTGGACATCAGCATCCCGCGGTCCAAGGCCGTCGCATTCTCCACCAACCGCGGCATCCCGGTGCTTCAGGACGGGCGGAAAGATCCGGCGATCAAGGCCCTGCGGCAACTCGTGGCGCKCTTCGATCCGGTCTGGCGAGCCACAGCCCAGAAGAAACTCCACCGCCGGGTGGTGGTCTGAGTGAGGATCTCCGAACGGCTCCGAACCGCCGAGGGTACTCCCGTCTCTGGACCGTCTGTGTCCCCGTCCAGCGACGGCGGCCTGGCGGCACCGCCTGCTGCCGCCGTCGAACTTCAAGCACATGCCCCTTCCGGGTTCGGCGGCACCGCGGACACGCACCGCGCCAGAGGACCGCAACCGGTCGATGCCTTTGCCGCGCTCAAGCAACGGGCCGCGACGGCCCTGTTCRAACAGATGGGCACCCGCTTCAGCGATTCCGCCATCAAGGAGGACGATCTCCGCTCCGCCGCGCGGGAGGAACTCATCCGGATCATCGACGGCGAGCAGGTTCMACTATCCGGCGAGGAACGCGCCCGTCTGGTCCAGGACGTAGCCGACGACGTGCTGGGCTACGGACCCTTGCAACGGCTCCTTGACGATCCCGCCGTCACGGAGATCATGGTCAACTGTATGGACCAGATCTACGTCGAACGACACGGCAAACTGACCCTGACCGAATCGCGCTTCAGCTCCGAGGACCACCTCCGGAAAGTCATTGAACGCATTGTCTCGAAAGTGGGCCGCCGGATCGACGAGTCCTCGCCGCTGGTCGATGCGCGGCTTGAGGACGGGTCCCGTGTCAACGCGGTCATCCCCCCGCTTGCTGTGGGCGGCTCCTCACTGACCATCCGAAAGTTCAGCAAGGTGCCACTGACTGTCCGGAATCTGATCGATTTCGGCACGTTGACCCCGGACATKGCCGAACTACTCAACGCCTGCGTGCGGGCAAAGCTCAACATCATCGTCTCGGGCGGCACCGGCACAGGCAAGACGACACTGCTMAATGTGCTCTCGTCCTTCCTGCCGCATGACGAGCGGATCGTAACGATTGAKGACGCCGTCGAACTTCAGATCCAGCAGCGGCACGTGGTCCGACTGGAAAGCCGGCCGCCGAACACCGAGGGCAAGGGCGAGGTCACCATACGCGAGCTGCTGCGGAACTCCCTGCGCATGCGCCCGGACCGGATCGTGGTGGGCGAGGTCCGCGGCGGCGAATCACTGGACATGCTCCAGGCCATGAACACCGGCCACGACGGCTCGCTCTCCACGGTCCACTCAAACTCGCCKCGTGACGCCGTCGCGCGGCTGGAGACTCTGGTGCTGATGGCAGGGATGGRCMTGCCGTTGCGCGCCATCCGTGAGCAGATCGCCTCCGCGGTAAACCTGATCATCCAGATCTCCCGTCTTCGTGACGGTACGCGTCGGATCACTCACGTCACGGAAGTACAGGGCATGGAGGGGGACATCGTCACGCTCCAAGACGCCTTTGTCTTCGACTACTCCGCCGGAGTCGACGCCCAAGGCCGCTTTCTGGGCAAGCCTGTCCCTACTGGAATCCGCCCGCGATTCATCGACCGCTTCGAAGACATGGGCATCCATGTCTCCCCCGGCGTGTTCGCTGCACCGCTGAGCGCCGAACGAAGGATGTGAGCGGGACATGACACTGCTTCCAATCGGCGTCGGACTGCTGTTCACTGCGATTCTGCTGCTCGGATATGCGATCCTCTCAACCTCTGGGGCCAGTGTTCCAGTTGACCGGCGGAGGCCTGACCAGAACCAGCCCGATTCCCAGCTGACCCGGTTCACCGGTTCGGCCGTGCATCTGCTCGACGGCTTCTTCTCGCAGCGGAAGGTCCGGCTCTTCAACCGGGAGGCCCTGGAAAATGCCGGCCTCCGCCTGAGCCAGCCGGACTTCTTCGTGCTGTTACTGGCTGGAGCTTCGGTCCTGGCACTCGCCGGGTTCTTCGCCGCAGGCCCGCTGCTGGCCCTGTTCCTGGCGCTGCTGGCACCGCTCGTGGGGCACCTGATGATCGGGGTCCTGACGAACAGGCGCCGGGGACGGTTTGACGAGCAACTCGGGGACACCTTGCAACTGCTCGCCGGCGKCCTGCGAGCCGGCCACAGCATCCTCCGTGCCATCAGCGCGGCGGCCACGGAATCGCAGAGCCCCACGTCGGAGGAGATGCGCCGGGTCGTCACCGAAACTAGCCTAGGACGCGATCTGCTGGCCTCGCTCGATGACACAGCCGAACGCATGCGGAACGAGGACTTCGCCTGGGTCGCGCAAGCCATCCAGATCAACAGGGAAGTGGGCGGAAACCTCGCCGAGGTGCTGGACCAGGTCAACGAGACCATCCGCGAGCGCAGCGAGATCAAAGGGCACGTCAGGTCCCTCGCCGCCGAGGGAAAGTTTTCCGCCTACATCCTCATGGCAATGCCGATCGGCATCGTGGCGATGCTCATGATGGTCAACCCCTCCTACATTAATGTTATGTTCACCCATCCGCTCGGCTGGGCAATGATGGCGGCATCCGTCATTCTGATGACGATCGGTGGTCTGTGGATGMGCAAGATCATCGATCTGAAGTTCTGAGGCGCTGTGGATCCCCGGCTGCCCCTCGCCGTGCTGCTGGTMTCGTTGCCTCTGGGCTACCTCGCTTGGTCGCTGCTGTCTGTCGACCGGGCCTCCCAACGCGCCATCAGGGACATGCTCACCCTTGGCACCGACGCCGCTGAGCTGACCGAGCGCACGCAGAGCAGCGTGCTCGAGCGGATCGGCCATCTGGTGACACCTCTGAGCTATGTTCGCAAACTGAACAAGCTGCTGTCCCTTGCCGGGCGTCCCGCCTCGCTTCCGCTCGGACGGATCCTCGCGGCAAAGCCGTTGCTTGGCCTGCTGGGCGCTCTGCTGGGGCTGTACATCAGCACCAGCTCTCAGGTGCCTGTCCTCAAGCTAGTGGGGATCCTGATAGTCCTGCTGGGATACTTCATCCCGGACCTGTTGTTGTACAGCAAGGGACAAGAACGCCAGAAGATCATGCAACTGGAACTGGCCAATACMTTGGACCAGATGCTGATTTCAGTTGAGGCCGGGCTGGGCTTCGAAGGTGCCATGGCCCGCGCCGGCCAGAACGGCAAGGGCCCCCTCGCGGAGGAACTGGTCCGTACACTGCAGGACATGCAAGTGGGCAGGAGCCGCCGCGAGTCATACCAAGCGCTCTCGGAACGGACCAATATCCCGGAACTACGCAGTTTCGTCCAGGCCGTAGTCCAKGCTGACACCTATGGCATTGCCGTTAGCCGGGTGCTCCGCATCMAGGCCAAAGTCATGCGCGTCAAGCGCCGCCAGCGGGCCGAGGAGAAGGCAATGAAACTGCCCGTCACCATTCTGTTCCCGTTGCTCTTCTTCATCTTCCCTGTGCTTTTTATTGCCATCCTGGGGCCGGCCGTCATCAACGCCGTCGCCACTTTCTCAGGTGGTTGACGAC
>NZ_JBFTHK010000235.1:0-5396 GCF_056394205.1 Arthrobacter sp. 10T413_2
GTAACCAACGTCCTGGCTGAGTACACCTAGCTCCACCGGATAACCGGCGGCCGGCCTCCCGCGGACGGGGAGTGCCGGCCGCCGGCTGTCACACGGAAGTCACAATCTTCGTCATTTCCGCACGCTGTTTCGTACACTCATACAAGGTCATGAGTGCCAGCGACAGCCCCGGCTTGCTGGCCGGCAACCCTCCATTTGCGGCGGGGTGCCCCGGGTGAAGACCTGGCCTGCCGGTCAGCTGACGGCAGGCAAGCGCGAAGTTAGGTCCTCATATGACGATTGCCGTMACCCGCAGTGGTGAACCCGAAACCAAACCAATCCGGAACTCCGTTTCCGCAAGCCCTGCCGCCCAAGCGGCCCGGGTGCCGGACGGGACCGTCCAGTACCTCAGGATCGGTGACTTGCAGCTCGAATCCGGGGTCCAGCTGCCGGACGTGGTCCTCGGCTATGAGACGTGGGGGACCCTGAATGCCGATGCCTCCAACGCCGTCCTCATTGAACATGCCCTGACCGGCGACACCCATGTGACCCGCGGTGCCAGCGAGGAACCCGGCTGGTGGGAACAATTGGCCGGACCCGGGGCCCCCGTGGATACGGACAAGTACTTCGTCGTATCGATCAACATCCTGGGCGGCTGCTACGGCTCCACGGGACCCTCCACGCCGGCCCCCGACGTCCRTCCCTKGGGATCGAGGTTCCCGCTCGTGACACTCCGGGACACGACCGCCGCCGAGGCGCGGCTGGCCGATGCCCTGGGCATCGACAGCTGGTACGCCGTGCTGGGCGGTTCGCTCGGCGGCGCGCGCGCCCTTGAGTGGGCCGTGACCTACCCCTCGCGGGTCCGGCGCTGCGCCGTGATTTCCGTCGGYGCCAGCAGCACGGCCGAACAGATTGCCTTCGCGCAGGCCCAGACCCTGGCCATCCGCCAGGACCCGAACTTCAACGGCGGGGACTACTACGGCGGCCCGGAACCCGAAGCGGGGCTCGCCCTCGCCCGCCGGATCGCGCACATCACCTACCGCTCCKCGGCCGAGCTCGACGGCCGGTTCGGCCGGAACGCCCAGGAGTCCGAGGCGCCGCTGKAGGCCGGATCGCTGGCCGGGCGCGGACGCTATCAGGTCGAAAGCTACCTGGACCACCAGGGCAACAAACTGGTCCGGCGTTTTGATGCCAACAGCTACATCGCCATCACCGAGGCGCTCATGAGCCACGACGTCTGCCGCGGACGCGGAAGCCTCCGGGACTCCGTGGCCCCGGCCACGGCCGAGTTCCTGGTGGCGGCCGTGGACTCGGACCGCCTGTACTTCCCCGCCCAGTCCCGTGCACTGGCCGAGGCCCTGCCGGGGGGCCCCGAGCTGCACATCATCGAGGCGCCGATCGGCCACGACGGCTTCCTGACCGAAATCGGGCAGCTCAGCGGCCAGTTGCGGAGCAATTTCTTCGCCTAGCAGCCGCTCATCGCTGTGCATTTTTGCAGATGCTCTCTGCACTAATGGTCGTTGTGGCTCACGGCCCCGGGACCCATACTCGTTGAGAATAACGCTGTGTGTGCTAACTCACACAACATCTCAGCCCAATGGTCCACAGGGTGTCGAGGGCGACACCGAAGGAGTTCTCATGAGCACGGAAAACGCTGCTGCGACGCGCGCAGGCGAGCCCGACGTCAAGACGTCCGGCCTGAAGAAGGTGGTGGCGGCCTCCATGGCCGGCACCGTGGTGGAATKGTACGAATTCTTCCTCTACGCATCCGCGGCGACGCTGGTCTTCGGCAAGGCCTTCTTCCCGAATTCGCAGACCGAACTGGACGGAATCCTCGCGGCGTTCCTCACATACGCCGTCGGATTCGTTGCCCGCCCGATCGGCGGGATCGTCTTCGGCCACTTCGGCGACAAGTTCGGCCGCAAGCAGCTGCTCCAGCTCAGCATCATCCTGGTGGGCGTGTCCACGTTCCTGATGGGCTGCCTGCCCATCTTCGCGCAGGTCGKCTACTGGGCCCCGGCGCTGCTGGTCTTCCTGCGCTTCGCCCAGGGCTTCGCCGTCGGCGGGGAATGGGGCGGCGCCGTCCTGCTCGTCGCGGAGCACAGCCCGAGCAAGTCCCGCGGCTTCTGGGCCAGCTGGCCGCAGTCTGCCGTTCCGCTGGGCAACCTCTTCGCCACCGCGGTGCTGTTCATCCTGTCCTCCGTGCTGTCTTCGGCGGACTTCCTCGCCTGGGGCTGGCGGGTCGCCTTCTGGCTCTCCGCCGTGATCGTCCTCATCGGCTACTACATCCGCACCAAGGTCAGCGACGCCCCGATCTTCCTGGAAGCACGCAAGGAAGTTGAGGCAGGCCACAAGGGCTACGGCGTTGCCGAGGTCTTCCGCCGCTACCCCCGCGGCGTGTTCACCGCGATGGGCCTGCGCTTCGCGGAGAACATCCTGTACTACCTCGTGGTCACCTTCTCAATCACCTACCTCAAGACGGTGGTCCACGCCGACACCGCCCGGATCCTGCTGCTCCTGCTCGTGGCCCACTTCATCCACTTCTCCGTGGTGCCCATGGTCGGCCGGCTCTCGGACAGGGTGGGCCGCAAGCCCGTCTACATGGCCGGCGCCGTTCTGGGTGCGACCTGGGGCTTCTTCGCCTTCCCGATGATGGACACCGGAAACGATCTGGTCATCCTCGCCGCGGTCATCATCGGCCTGCTCTTCCACGCCCTGATGTACGCCGGGCAGCCGGCCATCATGGCCGAGATGTTCCCGACCCGGATGCGGTACTCCGGCGTGTCCCTCGGCTACCAGGTGACCTCGATCGTGGCCGGTTCGCTCGCGCCGATCATCGCCGTCGCGCTGCTGGGCCAGTACAAGTCCTCCGTCCCGGTAGCCATCTACCTCCTGATCGCCTGTGCGATCACCGCCGTCGCCRTGTTCTTCCTCAAGGAGACCCGCGGCGTCTCGCTCCACGACGTCGACGCCGCCGACGCCCAGGGCACCGCAGACCTCCTCGCCGCCGGCAAGCGGTAAGCCKCCGGCCCCGGGAATCAGGGCCCGGGGAAACCTGTTGAGGGGCCGACGGCCCGGATTCGCGCACCGCTCGGATCCGGGCCGTCGGCGTTAAGCTGCCTCAATCCGAACGGCCTCAGGCGGACAGCACGTCCTGGCGGTCCCGGATTTCGCCGCGGACCGCCTCGAGCACGGCCCGGACGGGGGCAGAGCGCAGGGACTCGGGCCGCCCCACCGCCCAGATGGGGAGCTGGCGCTGGAAGTCATCGGGCAGCACGGGCACGAACCCGGGCCGGCCCGCCACCAGGAAGTTGGGAAGCAGGCCGATCCCGGCGCCGCGCCGGACGGCCTCCAGCTGGGCGAAGACGCTCGTGGCCTGGAAGCTGGACCGCGGCACGGGCAGCTGGGTGGAGCGGTGGCCCAGTTCGGCCACCTGGAGTGCTGATTCCACGTACGAGACAAAGCCGTGCTGCCGGACGTCGTCGAGCGTTGMCGGAAGCCCGTGCTCCTGCACGTACCCGGGACTGGCGTACAGCCTGAGGAAGTAGTTGCTCAGGAAGATGGCCTGGCCGCTTGCGGTTTCCATGTTGCCCACCACGACTTCGAGATCGACGCCGGAGCGGTTCTGGCTCACCTTGCGCGTGGCGCTGAGGAGCTCGACGTTGAGCAGCGGATTCCTTCGCTGCAACCGCACGAGCGCGGGTGCGAGGAAGTCGGCGCCGAAACCGTCCGGTGTGCTGATCCGGACCAGTCCGGAGACCACGTCGCCGGTCCGCGCAATGCTGCTGGACAGGGCCCCGAGAGTGCCCTCGATGGCCTCCGCCGCCGCGACGGCCCGGCTGCCGAGCTCCGTCAGCTCCCAGCCGTGCGGGCTGCGTTCGAGCGTCCGGCCGCCGAGCTGCTTGTCCAAGGCCAGGACGCGGCGGGAAATGGTGGTGTGGGTGGTGCCGAGCGTCTCCGCCACCGCGTTGAACCGGCCCAGCCGCGCCACGGTCAGCAGGATCAGCAGGTCGTCGGGGCTTGGGAGCCGCCGCAAGTCCACCATGGTCCCCCTCCAGCGAGTMAGTCGTCAACGTCGACGGAGGCCGGCCCCTGGGTGTGTCCCGGGTGTGCTTCCGGCCATGACGCGGTTGTGCATTCATGCACATACCATCTGTGTTTTTTCTCCTTGATTGCACCCTAGCAGGGTGTGATCGTGKACACTGGGACGCCGCGGTTCGGCTTTCGGACCGGAGCGCTGAGGCGCACGGCAATCAACAAGCAAAGGAGCTTAAGCCATGGCATCCATCGCCTGGATAGGACTGGGAAACATGGGCGGATACATGTCCGCCAACCTCGCAAACGCCGGACACGAGGTCCGCGGGTTCGACCTCAACCCCAGGGCGGTTGCCGCCGCCGAGGCCGGGGGCGTCAAGCCCGCCGGCAGCATCGCCCAGGCCGTCGACGGTGCCGACGTCGTCTTCACCATGCTCCCCAAGGGCGAGCACGCCCGTGCCGTCTATCTCGGCGAGGACGGCGTCCTGGCCCATGCCGACACCCGGACGCTGCTGGTGGATTCCTCCACGATCGACATCGCCTCCGCCCAGGCCCTGCACGACGCCGCCGCTGCCGCCGGCTTCCGCTTTGTMGACGCGCCCGTCTCGGGCGGCATGAGCGGGGCGAAAGCMGCCACCTTGACGTTCATGATCGGCGGAGAGGCCGGCGCCGTCGCCGACGCGACCGACTACATCAAGCCGATGGCAKCCAACGTCATCCCCACCGGCGGCGCCACCACCGGGCAGGCCGCCAAGATCTGCAACAACCTCATGCTCTTCATCAACCTCGCCTCCACCGCCGAGGGCGCTGTGCTGGCGGACCGGCTCGGCCTGGACAAGCAGGTGTTCTGGGACATCGCGTCCGTCTCCTCCGGCGACAGCTGGGCCCTGCGCACCTGGTACCCCGTGGCCGGCGTCGTGCCCACCGCGGCGTCAAACAACGGCTTCGCCCCCACCTTCACCACCGAACTGGCCAACAAGGATATCGGCCTGGCCATCAGCGCTKCCCGCGACACCGGCACCCCGCTGGAACTCGGCGAGCATGTCCAGCAGCTCTTCCAACGGCTCATTGACTCCGGCCAGTCCGGCATGGACTGCTCGGCGATCGTCAAGCTGGTCGACGGCTCGCTCGACTCCGCCAACTAGGCGTCCGGCTCCTCAAACGGCCGCACCTTCTTACCTGCCMTTCCAAACGCCTGCCCTTCACGAAAGAGACCCACCCCATGGAACGCATCCCGCACTTCATCAACGGCGCCCTGGTGTCGGACGCCGAGCGGTTCGGCCCCGTCTTCAACCCGGCCACCGGCGACCAGGAAAAGGAGGTCGTCCTGGCCTCCGCCGCCCGCGTCGAGGAGGCCATCGAGGCGGCGCGCGCAGCACTGC
>NZ_JBFTHK010000236.1:0-5391 GCF_056394205.1 Arthrobacter sp. 10T413_2
GCCAGAGAGTGGCCACGGCTGTATGCGAACAACCGTGAAGCTATCGGAGCCAACCCCCACTTCCTGCGGCCGGGACAGGTCATTGTCCTCCCGCCGGGAATCTAGGGACACGCCGCATCACGCGTCACCCCAGCACGTCAGCACCAGCCGGAAGCTCACCCGCACCAGCCCCCAGCAAAGGAACCATCATGAATCCAGTCACCGGGATCCGCGCMGCCGCGGCGACCACGCCCGCCTCCGCCCTCCGGGTTGTATCCGGCACGGCAACACGAGCCACGCGCCCGGCTGCGGTCCCCCCGCCGCTGCGCGTGGTCGACGAAACCCATGAGATTTGTGCGATCTCCCGGAGCACGGTGCAGGCCGCCATCGAAGTCCTCGCCGGCACGCGGCCCGCGCAGCAGCTCTCCCGCCGGCTGGACCCCCGGTGCCTGGCGGCCCTGCAACACCGGGCCGCACTGACCCGTCGGGTCGCCTCCGGCAGCTCACCAACGGCGGGCCGGCTGCACCGCAACCCTTCGGTCCGGTCCGTCCGGGCCTGCAAGGTTTCGGATGACGTCTATGAGGCCAGCGCGGTGGTGGTCGAGGAATCGCGGGTCCGCGCGGTCGCGTTGAGGCTCGAGCGCGGCACCGTGGCCTGGCGCGTCACAGTCCTGGAGATCGGCTGAGCGGCCCGGCTGGGGGCGGGAACCAGAAACCCCGCCGGCTGGGGGCGGGAACGATACGCAGGCCCGGTTCGAAGCGGAAACCGGCTTGCAAGGAAAGGAGGCACAACGGCAGGAGKACCGGAACAATCGTTCCGGTCCTCCTGCGTTTGCCTCTGTGGCTGGCGCCCGTGCCTGGCGCCGCTTGCTAGCGCCGCTTCTTCTTCGCGGTGCGGCGGCCGATGTCCTGCGCCGCAGCCTTGGCGGGGTTTCCTGAACGTCCGGAAGCCTTCGCCTCGATCCGGGTCTGGGCGGCGCCGTCTTCACCGGGGGCGGTGTACTGCAGCTGCGCCGGCTTCTCCGGAGCCTCGAGTCCCGCGGCGTGGATCTGCGGCTCGTGGTGTTCCGTATGCTGGCCGGCGGCGTCCGCCACCACAACGTCCTCGGCCGGAGTCACTTCGACCTCGAGGTTGAACAGGAATCCGACGCTCTCCTCGCGGATGGCCTCCATCATGGCCTGGAACATGATGAAGCCCTCGCGCTGGTACTCCACCAGCGGGTCGCGCTGCGCCATGGCGCGCAGCCCGATTCCCTCCTTGAGGTAGTCCATCTCGTAGAGGTGTTCCTGCCACTTCCGACCGATCACGGACAGGACCACACGGCGCTCGAGCTCGCGCATGCTTTCGGAGCCGATTGCCTGCTCCCGGGCCTGGTAGACCAGCCGGGCGTCAGAGAGGATCTCTTCCCTCAGGAAGTCAACCGTGATGCGGGACTTGCCGCCGGCCTCGTCGATAACGTCGCGCGGCGTGAAGCTCACCGGGTACAGGGTCTTGAGGTTCGACCACAGGAGGTTGAAGTCCCAGTCGTCGCCGGTGCCCTCGGCCGTGGCCGCGTCGATGAACGCGTTGATGGTGTCTTCCAGGAAGTACTGGACCTTCTCGTGGAGGTCATCGCCCTCGAGGATGCGGCGCCGGTCACCGTAGATGGCCTCGCGCTGGCGGTTCAGGACGTCGTCGTACTTCAGCACGTTCTTGCGCTGCTCGGCGTTGCGGCCTTCCACCTGGCCCTGGGCCGAGGCGATGGCGCGGGAGACGAGCTTGGATTCGAGTGCGACATCGTCCGGCACCKAACTGTTCATAAGGCGTTCGGCCGCACCGGAGTTGAACAGGCGCATCAGGTCATCGGTCAGCGAGAGGTAGAACCGGGACTCGCCGGGGTCGCCCTGGCGTCCGGAACGGCCGCGGAGCTGGTTGTCGATGCGGCGGGACTCGTGCCGCTCTGTGCCGAGCACGTAAAGTCYGCCCAGGTTGAGGACTTCCTCGTGCTCGTCCTTTACGGCCTGTTTGGCCGACTCGAAAGCCTCGGGCCAGGCGGTCTCGTATTCCTCGGAGTTTTCCTCGGGGTCCAGGCCCCGCTTGGCCAGTTCGGCGACGGCGGTGAACTCGGCGTTKCCGCCGAGCATGATGTCGGTACCGCGGCCGGCCATGTTGGTTGCCACCGTGACGGCGCCCTTGCGGCCCGCCTGGGCCACGATTGAGGCTTCCCGGGCATGGTTCTTGGCGTTGAGGACCTCGTGCCGGACGCCTTCCTTGGCCAGCAGACGGGAGAGGTATTCGCTCTTCTCGACGCTGGTGGTACCGACCAGGACCGGCTGGCCCTTTTCGTGGCGTTCGGCGATGTCCTTGACCACGGCGTCGAACTTGACGGTCTCGTTCTTGTAGACGAGGTCGGCCTGGTCGATCCGCTGCATGTCGCGGTTGGTCGGGATCGCCACGACGCCGAGCTTGTAGGTGCTCATGAACTCCGCGGCCTCGGTCTCGGCCGTGCCGGTCATGCCGGCGAGCTTGTCATACATGCGGAAGTAGTTCTGCAGGGTGACCGTGGCAAGCGTCTGGTTCTCGGCCTTGATCTCGACGCCTTCCTTGGCTTCGATGGCCTGGTGCATGCCTTCGTTGTAGCGACGGCCGGCCAGGATGCGGCCGGTGTGTTCATCGACGATCAGCACCTCGCCGTCGAGGATGACGTAGTCCTTGTCCCGCTTGAACAGTTCCTTGGCCTTGATGGCGTTGTTCAGGAAACCGATCAGCGGAGTGTTGGCGGACTCGTAGAGGTTGTGGATGCCGAGGTAGTCCTCGACCTTCTCAATGCCGGCCTCGAGGACGCCCACCGTGCGCTTCTTCTCGTCGACCTCGTAGTCGGTCTCGGGCTGCAGGCGAGTGACGACCTTGGCGAATTCGCTGTACCAGCGGTTCGTGTCACCTTGCGCCGGGCCGGAGATKATGAGCGGGGTGCGGGCCTCGTCGATYAGGATCGAGTCCACTTCATCGACGATGGCGAAGTGGTGGCCGCGCTGGACGAGTTCGGAGCTGTCCCACGCCATGTTGTCGCGCAGGTAGTCGAAGCCGAATTCGTTGTTGGTGCCGTAGGTGATGTCCGCGGCATACTGTTCGCGGCGCAGGGCCGGGTCCTGGTTGGACAGGATGCAGCCGCTGGTCAGGCCGAGGAAGCGGTAGACGCGGCCCATGAGGTCAGACTGGTATTCGGCGAGGTAGTCGTTCACGGTGACCACATGGACGCCCTTGCCGGTGAGGGCATTGAGGTAGGCCGGAGCAGTGGCCACCAGGGTCTTGCMTTCACCGGTCTTCATTTCGGCGATGTTGCCCAGGTGCAGGGCGGCGCCGCCCATGAGCTGGACGTCGAAGTGGCGCATGCCGAGGGTGCGGGAGGAAGCTTCGCGGACGGCCGCGAAGGCCTCCGGCAACAGATCGTCCAGCTTCTCGCCGTCCTGGTGGCGTTCGCGCAGACGGTCAGTTTCCTCACGGAGCTCAGCGTCCGTGAAGGTTTGGAAGGAGCTCTCCAGGGCATTAATGGAATCGGCATAGTTCCGCAGTTGCCGCAGGGTTTTTTTGTCCCCCGTGCGGAGAAGTTTTTCGATAAGTGATGCCACGTGAAGTTGCTCCCAGTCTCAAGCTGCCGAATTCTGGCGTGTTTAGTCTACGGGAGAGTCGCAGGGCCGGTGGCGCCTGTTCCCTCTCAGCGGATACTGCTGTTTACCGGTGCAGCCACGGCTTCGGCGAGCGCCRGCGCAAGGTCCCCGGTTGGTGAGACAACCACCCCGCCCAGTCCCAGCCACTCTGCCATGAGGTTCAGTTCCGCGGCGAGTTCGACGGCGGTGTCCTCCGGCGCGCCTGGTTCGGCGTGGGCGGTCCGCACCAGAAGCAGGCCCCCGGCCCGGTCGGCCTTCAGGTCCACCCGCGCGACGATCGCGTCGCCCAGCAGGAAGGGCAGGACGTAGTAGCCGTACCGCCGCTTCGGTTCAGGCGTGTATATCTCGATCCTGTAGTGGAAGCCGAAGAGCTCCTGAAGCCGCCGGCGTTCGAA
The DNA here is from genome assembly GCF_056394205.1 of Arthrobacter sp. 10T413_2. Classification (NCBI taxonomy): domain Bacteria; kingdom Bacillati; phylum Actinomycetota; class Actinomycetes; order Micrococcales; family Micrococcaceae; genus Arthrobacter; species Arthrobacter sp. 10T413_2. The sequence goes on from NZ_JBFTHK010000236.1 coordinate 4,023, forward strand.
GACGAGGGAGTCGAACGGGCTCAGYAGCGCGCGGCCGGTGGCTGAGCGCGGCAGTTTCGCCTCCACATGGCGGTATAAGGGTCGGTCCCAGCCGGCCACGGTGACCGGCTGCAGCCGGCCCRTGTCCACGAGGTTCCGGACGGCCACGGCGGCTGCTTTCTGGGGCGTCCGGAAATAGTCGGCGAAGCACCGCACGGTCCCGATGCCGTGGGCCCGTGCCGCTGCGTCGATCAGCCGGCCCATCGCGGCGGCAGCATCCGGTGCTTGCCCCGCGGCCTCACCGCCCGGTCCGGGCAGCACCCTGGCGGTGAGGGTGTAGCGCCGTTCGAACGATTCGGTCCGCGAGGCCGCGGAAACCAGGCCTTCTTCAAACAGGTGCTCCAGGACCCTCTTGACAGCGTTCCAGTTCCAGCCCCATTGGTCCCGCTGCCGGTCCTCCACGTGGCCCAGACGGGCGGTCAGTTCGGCGGCGGTCAGGGGTTGCCCGGCCGCCAGGGTTTCCAGCACCCGCGCCGCCACGCCGTTGCGCAGTTCGGGGTCCATGGTGTGGGCTCCCACCCATGTGCGGTTCTGCCACTGCACGAGATCGTGGAAGTGGTCCGGCCGGATGAAACAGGCTTCGTGCGCCCAGTACTCCATCATCCGGCGCGGGTGGGTCCCCGCCATGCGCTGCAGGATGGCGCGGTCGTAGTTGCCCAGCCGGGAGAAGAACGGCAGGAAGTGGCTGCGGGACACCACGTTGACGGAATCGATCTGGACCAGGTGCAGCCGGGCAAAGGTACGGCCCACCGCCCGTGCTGTCACGGGTCCGGCGGGCCGTTCCTTGTCCAATCCCTGGGCTGYCAATGCGATCCGCCGTGCCTGTGCCAGGCTCAGCGATGCTTGCACGTCAGTCCCTTCGTTGGATGGTCTGCACCAGCTTATGYGGTGGCGGGCTCATCCTCTGAACGGTAGGMGAGGATCTTTTCTTCCAGACTTGAGTGTCCGGGCTCGCAGGTCTGGTCCAGGGAGATGACCCCGTAGGTCCAGCCGTCACGCCGGTATACGACCGACGGCGCCTTGGTCTCCTTGTCCACGAAAAGGTAGAAGTCGTGCCCCACAAGTTCCATGTTGTCCACGGCGTCATCGAGCGTGAGCTGGGCTGCGGGGAACACCTTCCGCCGGATCAGGACGGGCGAATCGCCGGCCGGAATGTCGTTCTCGACCTCATAGGGCGACTTCTCTGTAGCCGGGACAGGGGCCGCCTGCTGATTTGCCGCCTCAACGTAGAGGGGTTCGTTGGGGCTTGCGGGCTCCAGCGTTGCCGTGGCCTCAGTAACGGACTTCGGGGTGTGCCGGCCGTGGTGGACCTTTCTACGGTCCCTGGCCC
>NZ_JBFTHK010000237.1:0-5355 GCF_056394205.1 Arthrobacter sp. 10T413_2
GCCGTGCCCGTGCCGCTGCTGCCGTGCCCGTGCCGCTGCTGCTGATCTTCGGACCTTCCTGGGGCTGGATCGTCGCTGCCAACGTGATCCTCGGCATCAGCCAGGGCCTGACGTGGTCCACCACCGTGGTGATGAAAATGGACCTCGTCGGCCCGTCCCGGCGCGGCCTGGCCATGGGCCTGAACGAGGCCGCCGGCTACCTCGGTGTCGCCGGCACCGCGCTGGCTACCGGCTACATCGCCGCGAGCTACGGGCTGCGGCCCGGACCGTTCCTGCTCGGTGCCGCCTACATCGCGCTGGGCCTGGGCCTGTCCGTGTTCGCGGTGAAGGAGACCCGCGGCCACGCCAGGCTTGAGGCCGCCAGCCACATGGCGGCCCACGMCGGCGCCCACGGGGAACTGAGCAACYGGGAGATCTTTACCCTCACCAGTTTCCGGGACAAGTCCCTGTCCTCGGTCAGCCAGGCCGGCATGGTCAACAACCTCAACGACGGCCTCGCCTGGGGCCTGTTCCCGCTCCTTTTCGCCGCAGCGGGGCTGAGCATCGAAAAGATCGGCATCCTCGCCGCCGTATATCCCGCCGTCTGGGGAGCCGCGCAACTCGTCACCGGAGCGATGTCGGACCGATACGGGCGGAAATGGCTGATCGTMGGCGGCATGCTTGTCCAGGCCGTAGCGCTGGGCATGGTGGCCTTCGGAACCGGTTTCGGGATCTGGCTTGCCGCTGCCATCCTCCTGGGCCTGGGAACCGCCATGGTCTACCCCACCCTGCTGGCGGCCATCGGCGACGTCGCGCACCCGGAATGGCGGGCACGCTCGGTGGGCATCTACCGGCTCTGGCGCGACGGCGGTTTCGCCGTCGGCGCCCTCCTGGCCGGCATCCTCGCGGACGCCTTCGGCATCCCGGCAGCAGTTGCCGTCGTCGGCGCCCTCACCGCACTGTCCGGGATCCTCGTCGCGGTGCGGATGCGCGCTTCGGACCACGTCATCACGACTGAGGGCGATCCAGGCATCAAGTCGCTTCCGTGAGCGGGCACCGGAATCCGCGGGACCGCCGAGATCTTGCGCGGCATGATGGCATCGGCGAGGATGAAGCGATCCCCCGTGCCGCGAAGAAGGAGTCGACGCGATGACCAAGTATCTGATCTCGTTTCCGAGTGCCGCGATGGTCTTCCCTGACGAAGACCTGCAGGCCGTTTCGGATGCGGCGCACGCGGTCGTTCAGGAGGCGAAGGACGCCGGGGTCTGGGTGTTCGGCGGCGGCATCGATGAGAGCATCCCTCCCGTCATGGTCGACGGCGAAGGGACCGTGCGTGAGGGCACCTACCCGCAGACGACGCAGCTCGAAGGCGGCTACTCGGTACTGGAGCTGCCCTCGTACGATGCCGCCTTGAAGTGGGCGGGCAAGATCGCGGCCGCCTGCCGTTGCGCGCAGGAGGTGCGCGCATTCCAATACGACCCCGCCAGCTAGGTCTCGAACGTCGGGACGCCTGAGCCATGGACTTCGAACTGCGCACCATCCCGGGCTGCCCGAACAGCGGCCCGGCATTGAAGCTGTTTCGTGAGGTTCTGGCCGCAGAAGGGAGGGCCGCGGACTCCCTGACCGTCCATGAGGTAGCCTCCGAGCGCGAGGCGAAGGAACTCCAGTTCCGCGGCTCCCCGTCCTTCATCGCGGAAGGACGCGACCTGTTTCCGGCGGAAGGACGCGACCTGTTTCCGGCGGAATCCGCACCGGCCCTAAGCTGCCGACTGTACCTCACCGGGCACAGCGCGGCGGGACTCCCCTCAGCCGAGTCCTTGCGCAACGCACTCCGTGGCATCAACTCCCGCCCATAACCTGACAACGGCGCCATCCCAGCGATTCCCACGCCCCTAACCCTCTTGGCGGCCAGTGCATAATGAAGGCAGCCAGACCACAAGGCTGCGGCCGATAGTGGACCTGAGACCGCGAAGGGCACGGCATGGAGCCATCGAAGGAAGAGATCCTCGCCGGGTATGGCCGTGCCCGCGGCGAGCTCCGCGCCTGGCTGGCGGGCGCAACGGCTGCGGATCTTCGCCGCGCGAGCGACGGCACGAAGTGGACCAATGAAGAACTGCTCTTCCACATGGTCTTCGGCTACATGGTTGTCCGCGTTCTGCTTCCCCTGGTGCACGCTGTCAGCCGCCTCCCACCACCGGCGGGCAAGGCATTCGCCGCCGTCCTGAACGCCGGAACGCGCCCGTTCGACGCCGTGAACTACTGGGGATCCCGCGCCGCCGCGCTGGTCTACAACAGGGAAAGGATGGGCAGAAAGCTCGACAGAACTATCGCTGCCCTGAGCCGCCGACTCGAACACGAGAGTTCCAGATCACTCGTGCGCTCCATGGCGTTCCCCGAGAGGTGGGACCCGTTCTTCAAGCCGCGGATGACGCTCAACGCCGTCTATGCCTACCCCACGTTGCATTTCGACTTCCACGCCAGGCAATTGACTCTTCGGCTTCCGGACCGCCCAGGAGCGTMGTGAAGCGCCGCGAAGTCCCCGGGAGGGGGAGTTCCGGCCGCCGGGACTAACCCCACGAACGTCAGTGTGCCGTCTGCATCCGGTGGGAATCCTGCGCGACCGGGACCTTAAGCCCTTGGCGCCAAGAACCCAACCGGCGAGCATCAATGGCGTGACATTTATGCTTGACGCCGCCCCGGGTGCMCGCTGGGTCACCTGCTGCCCMACTCCTGGAGGTTTCTCATGCGTGTAGTCGTTGCGGAATCCGTGGCCATGTTTGCCATCGGCGACGGTGTCCTCGGTGTGTTGTTTCCGGTCCAGCACTCAACCCGGTGGGATCTGGGCCCCAAGCCTTGGCGAGCGTACATGCGCTGGTTCGCGGACCATCCCGGCATCACGCGGGCACTGAGTGCGGCCCAGATCGCCGCCGGCGTTGCCTGCGCGGCGCGCCTCCCATCAACGCCGCATTAATATCCCGCCTCTGGGCTGGTAGAAACTCAGGGCGGCTGAATTTCACACTGCCAAGATTTCAGCGCTAAGCCGCGCCGGAGCCGCGAAGCGTGTCAAGGGCGGCGCGGAGTCGGGTGTCGGCGTCGTTKGCTACGTCCCGGACGGCCGGGCTGTCGCTGAGCTTGACCATGGTTTGCGGGTCGATGGCCTGGATGGTTGTCTCGACGGCATCCTTGCCCCGGCGGACAACGACGTTGCAGGGCAGCAGGGCGCCCATGGCCGGTTCCGCGGAGAGGGCCCGGCTGGCCAGGGCCGGGTTGCAGGCGCCCAGGATCACGTAGTCACCGAGTTCCTCGGCGGCAGCGGCGCCRAGCTTGGCCTCGAAGGTGGCACGGACATTGATCTCCGAGAGAATGCCGAATCCCTGCCCGGCGAGGGCATCGCGCGTGCGTTGCACCGATTCCTCCCAGTTGAGCGGGACGGTGACGGTATTCGTATAGCTCATGGCTGCTCCTGCACGGATGGTCGGTGGTCTCAGGCGAGAGAGAGGAAAAGTTTTTCCAGGTCCTTGGTGTCCATGCTCGCATCCCCGCGGACAAGGCACTGCTCAAGGCCGCTGGCGATGATGGCGAACCCTGCCCGGTCCAAAGCTTTCGAGACAGCTGCAAGCTGGGTGACGATGTCTTTGCAGTCCTTCCCCTCCTCGAGCATGCGCGTAACGCCGGCAAGCTGTCCCTGGGCTCGCTTGAGCCGGTTGATGATCGGGGTGAGTTCTGTCGAATCAAGTTCCATGGCGGGCTCCAAAGGTGGGTGGATACTTTGCCAATTCTATACCMCGGAGGGTATAACGGCTAGCGGCGGGAAGTCAGCACCTGGCCCGTTGTGGACGAGCTTGCAAGATACCCCCGGGGGTATTATTGTTGTGAGTAGACCGATGGAGGATCCCCTCCCGGAAACTCCCCCACCGCCCAACGAAAGAGAGCACCATGCTTATCGAGCGTATTTACGACGAAGACCTCGCCCAGGCCAGCTACTTCATCGGCTGCCAGGCAAAGGGTGAGGCGGTCGTCGTTGACCCCCGCCGCGATATCGACGTCTACCGCAACCTCGCGGCCGCCAACGGGATGAAGATTGTTGCCGTCACCGAAACCCACATTCACGCAGACTTCCTCTCCGGCACCCGTGAACTGGCTGCCGCAACAGGCGCCACCGCGTACGTTTCCGGCGAGGGCGGCGCCGACTGGCAGTACGGGTTCGAGGCCKAGCGGCTGAACGACAACGACTCGATCACCMTTGGCAACATCACGGTCAAGGCTCTGCACACCCCGGGCCACACCCCGGAGCACCTTTCATTCCTGATCACCGACGGCGCGTTCGCCGACACCCCCGGCTACCTGCTCTCCGGTGACTTCGTCTTCTCCGGTGACCTCGGACGACCGGACCTGCTGGACGAGGCCGCCGGCGGCGTCGACACCCGCTTCGCCGGTGCCCGGCAGCTCTTCGCGAGCCTGCGCGATAAGTTCCTGACCCTTCCGGACCACGTCCAGGTCCACCCCGGCCACGGCGCCGGCAGCGCGTGCGGCAAGGCCCTGGGCGCCATCCCCTCCTCCACGGTCGGCTACGAACGCCTCTACTCCTGGTGGGGCCCCTACTTGGCCGCCAATGACGAGGAAGGCTTCGTCGCCGAACTCCTCGACGGCCAGCCCGACGCCCACGCCTACTTCGGCCGGATGAAGCGGGAAAACCGTGAGGGCCMGGCCGTCATGGGCGAGCGTACTCCCCTGACCGAACTCGCCACCGCCGACGTCATCCRCGACCTCGCCAGCGACACCGTGACGTTTGTGGACACCCGCTCCAATGCCGAGGTCCACGAAGGCACCGTCGCCCGGTCCCTGAACATCCCGGCGGGGAAGTCCACGGCCAGCTTCGGCGCCTGGGTGGTCAACCCTGAAACCGACACCAACCCCCTCGTGCTCCTGGCCCCCACCCAGGCCGCCGCGCAGGAGATGTGGGACCACCTGGTCCGGGTCGGCATCGACAAGGTCGCCGGCTACGTCACCAGCGTCGAGGGACTGCCCGCCAGCACCCCCCAGCTGATCCAGCCTGAAGAACTGGACGGCTTCGACGCCGCGATGGTCCTGGACGTCCGCAACCGCACCGAGCACGCTGCCGGACACATCCCCGGCTCCCACCAGCTCAGCGGCGGMCGCGTGATGTGGAACCTGGACCAGCTCCCCGCCGAAGGCACCATCGTCAGCTACTGCCAGAGCGGCGTCCGCAACTCCGTCGCGGCCAGCGCGCTGCGCCGTGCCGGGTACGACGTAGTCGAACTCGACGGCAGCTACGCCGGATGGGCCGCCTGGCAGCAGGCACGGGAATCCGTTTCCAGCAACTGATCCAGGCAATAATTGAACTGATTGATTGAC
>NZ_JBFTHK010000238.1:0-5353 GCF_056394205.1 Arthrobacter sp. 10T413_2
CCTGGACGGTGCCGGCCACAAGGCCCTGGGTCGCGCGGAGCTGCTGCTCTCCGCCGGCGCGCCCGTCCCCGCCTCCCTCCTCGCAGAGGTCCAGCGGCTGCTGCCCCGCGCCTCGCTGCACACCCCGTACGGGATGACCGAGGCGCTGCCCGTCACGGACATCAGCCTCGAACAGATCTGCGCCGCCGAGGCCGATGCCGCCGCGGGCACCGTCGCAGGGGCCGGCAACGGCGTGTGCGTGGGTCGGCCGGTGCATGGCGCCCGAGTGGCCGTCATCCCGCTTGCCGCGGACGGCACCGCACCCGGGAACGAGCCCGTCACGGAGGCGGGGGTGACCGGCGAGATCCTCGTCAGCGCCCCGCATGTGAAGGAAAGCTACGACAGGCTCTGGCTGACCCAGCGCGAGAGCGTCCGCACGGCCGGATGGCACCGCACCGGCGACGTCGGGCACTTCGACGCCGCCGGCCGGCTCTGKGTGGAAGGCCGCCTCGCGCACGTCGTGACCGCGCCGGGTGCTGTGGTGACGCCTGTCGGCGCCGAGCAGGCCATCGAGCGCCTGGACGACGTCGGGCTGGCMGCCGTCGTCGGGGTMGGCCCCGCCGGGACGCAGGCCGTCGTCGCCGTCGTCGAAACCGTTCCGCCGGTGCGCCGGGCCGGCCCCGCCGCGMCGAACCTCGCCGGGCGCGTGCGCGACGCGGCCCGTCAKGCAGGCRTCAGCGTCTCCGCCGTGCTCACCGTCCCCTCCCAGCCGACCGACATCCGCCACAACGCCAAGATCGACAGGGCCCGCCTGTCCCGGTGGGCTTCCGCGKTGCTGGCCGGCGGCCGGCCGGGCGCGCCGTGAGGGTCCTCGTGACCGGCGCGAGCGGCCTGCTCGGGCGGGAAGTCGCCGGACTTCTGGTGCGGCATGGCCACGCCGTCACCACCTTCCAGCGCCGTCCCGCGGGCGTCGGGGGCGCCACGGACCTCTCCGGGTCCGTCACGGACGACACCGCTGTCCGCCGCGCCGTCGCCGGGGCCGAGGCTGTCATCCATCTGGCGGCGAAAGTCTCCTTCACGGGCCGCGCCGCCGATTTCGACGAGGTGAATGTCGGAGGCACGCGCTGCCTTCTCCGTGCGGCCCGCGACGCCGGCGTTCGGGACCTGGTGTATGTGTCCTCCCCGTCCGTGGCCAATTCCGGGGCTGCTATCGCCGGACTGGGCGCCGAGCCGGCAGACCCGGCCCGCGCGCACGGCGACTACTCGCGCACCAAGGCCGAGGCCGAGCTGCTGGCACTGGCCGCGGACTCGCCGGACTTCCGGGTCGCGGCGGTGCGCCCGCACATCGTCTGGGGTCCGGGCGATACGCAGCTGGTGGAACGGGTGCTGGAACGTGCCGGCCGCGGCCGCCTGCCGCTGCTCGATGCCGGGGCGGCCCTGATCGACACTACTTACGTGGACAACGCCGCCTCGGCCATCGTCGCCGCCCTGCACCGCATCGAGCAGATTCACGGCCGCGCGCTGGTCATCACCAACGGCGAGCCCCGCCCGGTCGGGGAGCTGCTGGCGGGCATCTGTGCCGCGGGCGGCGTCCGCGCGCCGTCGTGGCGGGTGCCGGGCAGGCTCGCGCGGGCGGCCGGATCCGTGGTTGAGAAGCTCTGGGCCCGTTCCGGCCGGTCCGACGAGCCGCCGATGACCCGGTTCCTCGCCGAACAGCTCTCCACCRCCCACTGGTTCGACCAGCGCGAGACCCGCGAACTCCTCGACTGGACCCCCGCCGTGTCCCTTGATGACGGCCTGGCGAGGCTGGCCGAGCACTACGGTTCACTTCGCGGCGGCGCTTGAGGGTGGCCGCCGAATCCTGAGGGCGGCCGCCGTCCGCCGCGCTACCGGACCACCGAGGGGGAAAACCCGTGCTCGATGAAAAGGACGGGCTGCGCGGCCGGGTCCGTTGAGATGGACCAGATGTCGCTGTCCACTTCGGAGCCGTCCCGGGGAAGGGCGTACAACAGGGTGGAGTTGTCCAGCCACTCAATCTGATCATCAATGCTCTGTTTCTCCGCCAGGACKGTTTCCGTGCCGCTGGCGAGGTCCACGACGGCGACACTGCGGTGGCCGGTCAGGGTGCCGTTGTCGCTCTTTTTGTAGGCGATGCGGGTGCCGTCCGGGGAAACGGACGGGCATTCTATGCCGCTGCGGACCACGGTGAGCGTCCGGCCGGCAATGCTGCCCTGGGCCAGCCAGATGTGCCCCTGCGAGGACGCCGTAGCGTAAAAGACGTCGGGCTTTCCGGGAGCAAACGTGACGCCCCAGATGTTCCTGTCCGTGGCCTTGATCCGGGCGCCGTCCAGCAGCAGGGCGAAGCCCTCGAGGCTTCCGCTGCTCTGGCCTGCCTTGTCCCGGATGACTGTTTCGGTGGAGAACCCGGCGGCGGAGTAGGAATGGCCCGACACGAAGACGGTGGTGCCCATCAGGGATCCGTCGGCGCTGGTCCTGGCCCTGTTCGGGATGCCGGGCAGCGGCCAACTGCGCGTCTCCTGCCAGGTGCTGTTGTACACGGTGGCCTGGAAGGTGGTGGCCAGTCMCTGCTTGGTCTGYAGGCACAAGGTCTGATCGTGCGTGCCGTAGACKCGATCGCAGCTTGCTCCGCTCAAGGCGCGCTGACCGCCGGGCCCGGACAGCGGCACGGTGGCGKCCAAGCCGAAGCCCTGGCCCGGTGCGGTGTTGCGGAACAGGACGAAGGGTGCCGCCGGCAGGGCCGTGGACGTGGTGACGTCGACCGGCGGCGGTGCACTCTGGCTGGCCTGGGCGTCCCGGAAGGCCAGTCCGGCGTAGAGTCCCGCCGCCGCAAAGGCGCCCACGGTGATGAGCACCAGGGCCAGGAGGCGCTTCCTGCTGATCGCGACCCGCTGGGTTGAGGTTTCGGTTCCTGGCGTGGAGTCCGTGCCCCTCGGGCGCCCGCTGGATCCTTTTCCGGGCGCGGATCCTTGTCCGGGCKGGCGCCCGGTGCGGGTGGCCGTCATGCGCCGGCCTCCTGTGCACGGGTCGTGCGCATCAGCACGGCCGCGGCCACCAGTGCCGCAGCCAGGCCGACGGCGGCCGTCGTCATTGCGGCGGGAGCCCCGACGGCGAACCAGAGGATGCCGAAGCCGGCCGACGCCGCCATCCGGCACAGCGCCACCACGGTCTGGGCGGCCCCGATGCCGGTGGCCACTTTGTCCGGGCTGACCAGCCGGCTCGCCAGCGCGGCCAGCACGCCGTCGGTTGCAGCGTAGAAGACTCCCAGGAGCACCAGGCACGCCACCGTGACGCCCAGGCCGCCGAACGGCACTGCGGCCAGCAGGTAACACGCCAGCAGCGCTCCGTGTCCGGCCAGGAACACCCGGATCCTGCCCCAGCGGTCCGCGACCCGGCCCAGGGGAACGGCCAGTGCGAGGTACACGACGTTGGTTCCCACATAGAGCAGCGGAAACCACTGCACGGCGAAGGAGTCCCGATCCTGGAGCACGAGGTAGATGAAGCCGTCCCCGACGGTCAGCAAAGCGAGGATCCCCGCGGTCACGAGCAGGCGGGTCAGTCCGGCGTCCTTCAACTGGCTCCACGTGAAGGGCGGCCGTGCCCGGTCCGGCCTCTGCGCCRTCCGCGGCGTCCTCCGGTMCGGCACCACCAGCACCAGGAGGGCGACGCCGATTACGGCGAAGGCGAGCGAAACGACAAAGACGGTGCTGAACCCGTTGGGGATGAACAGGAGGATCAGGAACGCCAGGAGCGGCCCTGTTGCGGCGCCGACGGTGTCGAGCATGCGGTGCACCCCGAAGGATCTCGCCAGATGTTCCGGTTGGGCAGCCGATGAGATCAGGGCGTCCCGCGGCGCGGTGCGGATGCCTTTGCCGATGCGGTCGCCCGTCACGATCCCGGTGATCGCCCAGAACCCGCCGGCGAACAGGAAGCCGATCCGTGCCAGCATGGAGAGCCCGTATCCGGCAACTGCCACCCGTTTCGGATGGCCTGTGCGGTCCGAGGCCCACCCGGCAGCAATACGCACGACAGCGCTGACGCCCTGGTTAAGCCCGTCAATGAACCCGAAGGCGATAGTTGAGAGGCCCAGAAATCCGGTGACGTACAGCGGCAGGATGGCGGACACGGATTCCGAGGAGATGTCCGTGGCCATGCTGACGAGGCCCAGCCAGAGAATGACAGGCGACAACCGGAAGGCCACACCCGGTCCGGGCAGGGCTTCCGTCCGTGTATCGCCAGAGTTCTTCCTGCCGCCGGTGCGGTCGGCCATAGAAATGTACACGGCGGCCTACCCCTGCGCGTCCGGCGTCRTGTCGGCCCTTTTGACTCCGGCTTTAAAGGCGGCGCGATAACGATTCCTATAGTCCCCAGCTCCCATGGCGACAGTTTGTCACCGGCAAAGAGGGGTGCGGAAGCGTAGGACTACTTGTTTTGGGTCCGCCTACCAGCGGCCGTTACGCGGTCTKGGCTGGCAGACGGGGCAGGTATAGGACGAGCGGCTCATGAACTGCTCCCGCYGCATGATGCTCACGAGGCCGGCGGCGGCGCAGCGCTTGCACTCCTGGCCCTCGCGGCCGTAGGCGTTGAGGGAGCGGTCGAAGTATCCTGAGGCGCCATTGACGTTGACGTAGAGCGAATCGAAGCTCGTGCCCCCGGCGGCCAGGGCGTCCGTCATGACCTCGCGGGCGGCGTCGAGCACGCGCAGCGCCTCGGCGCGGCGCAGGGTGTCCGTGGGCCGCGCATAGTGCAGCCGCGCCTTCCAGAGAGCCTCGTCGGCGTAGATGTTGCCGATCCCGKAGACCAGGCCCTGGTCCAGGAGCGCCCGCTTGAGTCCGGTCTTCCGGGCACGCAGGCGCCGGTAGAAGTCATCGAAGGAAAAGTAGGGATCCAGCGGGTCCCGGGCAATGTGCGAGGCTTCCTCGGCGATGAGCGGGAGCGGGGTTTCGGCGAKACCGCCGGGGCCGCCGTCGTCCGTGGGTATCAGCGAGGTCAGGAACAGGCCGCCGAAGATGCGCTGGTCCACGAACCGGAGCTGTTCCGGCATGCCTTCGGCCGGGCTGAGCCGCAACCGGACCTTCAGGTGCTTTTCATCCGGCACGCCGGGGTCCTGCATGAGCAGCTGGCCMGACATCCCCAGGTGGGCCATGAGGGCAACGGCGGGGGCAGCATCTGCGGAGGGGGCGGCCGTGTCCGCCAGCGGCATCCAGAGGAATTTGCCGCGGCGGACCACGTCCAGCACCCGCGCGCCTTCCAGGTTGCCGGCGAAGTCCTCCGGTCCCAGCGCGTGCCGGCRCAGGGAGCGCGGATCCAGGACGTCGACGGCGGTGACGGTCCGGCCCCGCACCCAGCTCACGAG
>NZ_JBFTHK010000239.1:0-5295 GCF_056394205.1 Arthrobacter sp. 10T413_2
CTCGTACGCCACGCACGGCGAGCCGCTCGTGCCGATCTACGTGTTCTACTCGATGTTCGGTTTCCAGCGCACCGGCGACTCCTTCTGGGCCGCCGCGGACCAGATGACCCKCGGGTTCATCATCGGCGCCACCGCCGGCCGCACCACCCTCACCGGTGAAGGCCTGCAGCACGCCGACGGCCACTCCCCGATCCTTGCCGCCACCAACCCGGCCGTCGTCACCTACGACCCCGCGTACGGCTACGAGATCGGCGTGATCATGCGCGACGGCCTGGAGCGGATGTACGGACCCGACTMCGAAGACCGGAACCTGATGTACTACATCACGGTCTACAACGAGCCGATCGCCCAGCCGGCGGCGCCGGCCGAGCTCGACGTCGAAGGCATCACCAAGGGCATCTACCTGCTGGCACCGGCCAAGATCGACGGCCCGCGCACGCAGATCCTGGCCTCCGGYGTGTCCGTCCCCTGGGCCCTCGAAGCCCAGCGGATCCTCGCCGAGGACTGGGGCGTCTCGGCCGATGTGTGGTCCGTGACGTCCTGGAGCGAACTGCRCCGCGACGCCATGGCCGCCGAGGAAGAGGCCTTCCTCAACCCCGGCCAGCCCGCCCGCGTCCCGTTCGTGACCCAGCAGCTCGCCGGTGCCACCGGTCCGATCGTGGCGGTCACCGACTACATGAAGGCCGTGCCGGACCAGATCCGGCAGTTCCTCCCGAACGAGTTCGCCTCGCTCGGCGCGGACGGCTTCGGCTTCTCCGACACCCGGGCCGCTGCACGCCGCTTCTTCAAGAACGACATCCACTCGGTAGTGGTCCGTTCCCTGCAGATGCTGGCCCGCCGCGGTGAAGTCGATGCCCAGGCACCGGCCCAGGCCATCGAGAAGTACCGGCTGCTCAACGTGAACGCCGGCACCACCGGCAACGCGGGCGGCGACTCCTAACCGGACGCCCCGCCTGGCCGCGAGGCCAGGCACAGCGCCCGACGGCGGTTCCTCACCAATTGGTGGGGGCCGCCGTCGGGCGTTTAACCGGTGTCGTCCTCCCGTCCCTCCGGGGACATGGCCTCACCGTCATCCCGGCGCGGGCCGGTGTGATGCAGGACAACGGCAGTTGTAGCCTTCTCACAAATGGAGCTTGGGCGGCGCGCCCCGTATGCTCGATGCATGGCAGAGCCGATCACCACTCCCGAAAAACGCAAGCCGGCCTCGCGGGCGATGACTCCGKAGAAGGTTGAGACCCTCAAGAAGCTTCGGGCGAGCGTGGGCCAGCTGTCGACGACGACACTGCGCCAGCTGGAAAAGTCCCTGCCGTGGTACAGCCGGCTGAACTCGGACGAACGCTCCGCCCTGGGCATGGTGGCCCAGAACGGCATCGCGGCGTTCGTGACGTGGTACGAGCGGCCGAGTTCGCCGTCGTGGATCCTGTCCGACGTCTTCGGCACCGCCCCCACCGAACTAACCCGCTCCATCAGCCTCCAAAAGGCGCTCCAGCTCATCCGGATCGTCGTGGAAGTCGTGGAGGACCAGGTCCCGGTCATCGCCCCGGAAACGGACCAGGGCGCGCTGCGCGAGGCCGTGCTGCGGTACTCGAGGGAGGTCGCCTTCGCCGCCGCCGACGTCTACGCCCGCGCCGCGGAATCCCGCGGATCCTGGGATACCCGGCTGGAGGCCCTGATTGTCGATGCCATCCTGCGCGGCGAAAACACGGACGCGCTGCGGTCCCGGATCGCGGCCCTGGGCTGGAAGGCGCAGGAACGGTTCACCGTCATGGTGGGGAATTCGCCGTCGGAGCCGAGCGCCAGCTACGTCAGCGAACTGCGCCGCACCGCGGGGCGCTTCGCCGAGGACGCGCTCGTGGGGATCCAGGGCGACCGCCTCATCCTCATCCTGGGCGGACTCCAGGACCGGGAGACCGCGTACCTGAAGCTCAGCGAACTCTTTGCCCCCGGCCCGGTGGTGTACGGCCCCGAGGCGGGCTCCCTCCTCGAGGCCAGCGGTTCGGCCCAGTCAGCCTTCGCCGGCMTCACCGCGGCCCGGGCGTGGCCCTCCGCGCCGCGTCCGGTGGCGGCCGACGACCTGCTCCCCGAGCGCGTGATCTCCGGCGACGACGCCGCCCGCCGCTCGCTGGTCAAAAACATCTACCGCCCCTTGCTGGCCGCCTCCAACGGGCTTGTGGAGACCCTGGGCACGTACCTCGAGCTCGGCCATTCCCTGGAGGCCACGGCCCGCGAACTCTTCGTCCATGCCAACACGGTGCGTTACCGGCTCAAGCGCGTGTGTGACGTCACGGGCTGGGATCCGCTCCTGCCGAGGGAGGCGTTCGTGCTCCAGACCGCCCTCGTGGTGGGCCGGCTTTCAACCCCGCCGAAGGCCCCCGCAGAGCGGCAGCCTCCCCGCAACGGGTCCTGAACCGTTGTAGAATTCCTACAAACTGACCCAGTGAGCTTGGTGCATGAAAACACGAATGTTCACGCGGTAATTTGGAAAGCTGGTTACGTGCTTGCAATCGTCTGCCCTGGACAGGGCTCCCAGACCCCTGGTTTTCTGGCCCCCTGGCTGGAACTACCACCCGTCGCAGGCCTCCTGGCCTCCCTCAGCGAAATAGCAGGCATCGACCTCACCGCCCACGGCACCACCTCCGATGAGGAAACCATCAAGGACACTGCCGTCGCGCAGCCCCTGATCGTCGCCGCAGGCCTGGTGGCGGCAAAGTCACTGTTCGACGTCGAACTCAGCACGYTTCCGGTCATCCTGGCCGGCCACTCCGTCGGCGAAATCACCGCGGCCTCGCTGGCCGGTGTCCTGACGGAAACCGAAGCCATGACGTTTGTCCGCGAGCGGGCCAACAGCATGGCTGCCGCCGCTGCCGCCACCCCGACCGGCATGAGCGCCGTCGTGGGCGGCGACCCGGCMGACGTCCTGGCGGCCATTGAGGCCTCCGGCGCCACCGCGGCCAACGTCAACGGCGCAGGCCAGACCGTGGCCGCCGGCACGCTGGAGCAGCTCAAGGCCCTGGCCGAGAACCCGCCGGCCAAGGCCCGGGTCATTCCGCTGAAGGTTGCGGGCGCGTTCCACACCTCGCACATGGCCCCGGCCGGCGCCGCCCTGCAGGCGCTGCGCCCGTCGCTGCACCCGCGGAACCCGCAGGTACCGCTGCTGTCCAACTTCGACGGCGCGGAAGTCACCKACKGCGGCGCCGCCGTCGACAGCCTGATTGCCCAGGTCTCCCGTCCGGTCCGCTGGGACCTCTGCATGGAGACGATGGTGCAGCGCGGCGTGACCGGCCTGATTGAACTGGCTCCCGCCGGAACACTCGCCGGCCTCGCCAAGCGCGGCATGCCCGGCGTCAAGACCGTCACCGTCAAGACCCCGGACGATCTTTCCGCGGCCCTGGCCCTATTTGCAGAACTGGAGGKAGGGGCATGAGCGTTCCCACTCTGAAGCAGGCGCCCGTGCAGGAAAACACCCGCATCATGGGTATCGGCGCCTACCGGCCCAGCGTCATCGTGACCAACGAGGACGTGTGCCAGTGGATCGATTCCTCGGATGAATGGATCCGCCAGCGCACCGGCATCATCACCCGGCACCGCGCGCCCGCCGATGTCAGCGTGATCGACATGGCCGAAGGCGCCGCCCGTGAGGCCCTGCAGAAAGCCGGCATCGAGGCTTCCCAGCTCGGCGCCGTGATCGTCTCCACGGTCACCCACCCCTACGCGACCCCGTCCGCGGCCGCGAGCMTGGCCGACCGCCTCGGCGCGACGCCGGCACCGGCCTTCGACATCTCCGCGGCCTGCGCCGGCTATTGCTACGGCATCGCCCAGGGCGACGCCCTGGTGCGCTCCGGAGCAGCTACCTACGTCCTGGTGGTCGGTGCCGAGAAGCTTTCCGACGTCATCGACAACACGGAACGGACCATCTCCTTCCTGCTCGGCGACGGCGCCGGCGCCGTCGTGATCGGCCCGTCCGACACGCCGGGCATCGGCCCCTMGGTCTGGGGTTCGGACGGCAGCAAGTGGGACGCCATCGGCATGACCCATTCCATGCTGGATATCCGCGAGCTCGCCCTGACCGGCAAGCGTGGCGCCGCTGTCAGCGCCGAGGAAKCCGCCGTAACGGACGCGTCCCTGTGGCCCACCCTGCGCCAGGACGGCCAGACCGTCTTCCGCTGGGCCGTGTGGGAGATGGCCAAGGTGGCCCAGCAGGCCCTGGACGCTGCCGGCGTCACGGCCGAGGACCTCGCCGCTTTCATCCCGCACCAGGCCAACATGCGGATCATCGACGAGATGGCCAAGAAACTGAAGCTGCCGGAGACCGTCAAGATCGCCCGCGACATCGCCGACGCCGGCAACACTTCCGCGGCGTCCATCCCCCTTGCCACCCACCGCCTGCTTGAGGAAAACCCCGAGCTCAGCGGCGGGCTGGCGCTGCAGATCGGCTTCGGAGCCGGACTGGTCTTCGGCGCCCAGGTGATCGTGCTTMCCTAGGTAGCCACCGCCTTCCCGAACTAAATACGTTTCACCTGTTTCACCATGGCAGAGCATGGGGTTCACTATTTGCCCCCACGCTCCGCCCAGCACGCATTTYCCGCACCAAGCCGAATCCCTCGGTTTGAATCATTTCCGCCCCCGACGGCCGGCCTTTCACCGGCAGCCAAGGGCAACAACTAGAAAAGGAGCCATCAATGGCTAACAACGAAGAGATCCTGGCCGGCCTGGCTGAAATCGTCAACGAAGAGACCGGCCYGGCCCCGGAGGCTGTCGAACTGGACAAGTCCTTCACCGAAGACCTGGACATCGACTCCATCTCCATGATGACCATCGTGGTCAACGCCGAAGAGAAGTTCGGCGTCCGCATCCCCGACGAAGAGGTCAAGAACCTCAAGACCGTCGGCGACGCCGTGAGCTTCATCGCCAACGCCCAGGCCTAAGTCTGGCTTTCCGCCGGCAACGGCGGACCCGGTGGCCGGTCCGGGCGCTCCAGCAGCGCCCGGACCGGACCGCCAGCACCACCATCAAGTGCACGACCCCAGAGATTTCACCACGCAGGCCCCGGCCATCCCATTCACGGTTCCKGACACGGCAGGCGCACCGACAGAGAGTGATCCCATGGCACGCAAAGTAGTCATTACCGGGCTGGGTGCCACCACACCCATCGGCGGCGATGTCCCCACGATGTGGAAGAACGCGCTCAAGGGCGTCTCCGGCGCGCACACGCTTGAGGACRACTGGGTGGCCAAGTACGAACTGCCCGTTCACTTCGCCGCACGCGCCTCCACCCCGGCCCTCGAGGTCCTGAGC
>NZ_JBFTHK010000240.1:0-5273 GCF_056394205.1 Arthrobacter sp. 10T413_2
GACACACCGAGGTGTTCCATCTTCGCGATCAGGCGGGGCAGCGCAGCTTCGGAGGAGGAGGTCGAGAAGATCAGGAGGTACTCACGGGCCAGGTACTTCATGAGCCGGAAGATGTTGACGCCGGCGACCACCTTGAGCAGGCCGCCGAGGATCACCACGATGAACAGTGCGCAGGTGATGTAGAAGGYGGCCATGAGCGTGAACATGCTGAAGATGGCCTGCACGCCGGTGGCACCGACGACGGAGGCGATCGCACCGAAGGCGCCGACGGGGGCCAGCCACATGATCATGATGAGGATGCGGAACACCAGGGCTTGTCCGTAGCCGACGGCCTTGAGGATCGGGGCTCCCTGGGGGCCCATCTTCTGCAGGGCGAAGCCCACCAGGATCGCGGCGAGGAGGGTCGGCAGGACGGGGATGTCGCCCGGGATGATGCMCAGCAGGAAGTCGACGGTGCTATCGACGGCCGCCTTCTTGTTCGGGTCGTAGGGGGCGAGGTTGAGGCCCGCGCCCGGATGGATCAGGTTACCGACGACCAGGCCGATGGCCAGGGCGAAGGTGGACATCACCATGAAGTAGATGAGGGCCAGGCCGCCGACCTTGCCGACGGTGGCGGCCTTGGCGATCGAGCCGATGCCCAGGACGATGGTGCAGAAGATCACCGGGCCGATCATCATCTTGATGAGTTTGATGAAACCGTCGCCCAGCGGCTTGAGGGATTTGGCGGCCTCGGGGAACAGCAGCCCGACGAGGGCACCTGCGATCACGGCGACGATGACTGCAATGTACAGGTAGTGGGACTTGTCGAGCCCCTTGCGCTTCTTGGCTGGCGTTGCCGCCGGTGCTACTGACTCTCCTCGTTGAGAGGCCATGGTGTTCTCCTTGGATAGGCTGGTCTTTCGCGCGGTCCCGGCTGTGGTCCTCGCGACCGTTCGTGTGTGTAACCCATCATTGATGACGGGGTGACGCACATCACCCTTGCGTTCATATTGGTCATGGAAGGTGTTGATGATCCACCGCTGGAGCATCGCGCGGAGGCTGTTTGTGGCCCAACTGCTGTTCATCGTGGCGCTGACGGCGATCGTGGGAACGGCCACCTTCGTCGACGCCCGCGATCATGCCTACGACGAGGCCGGGCGCCGGATGGAAGGCATTGCCACCGCGGTGGCGGACGCTCCCTTCGTCGTGCAGGCGGCGAGCGCCGCCKACCCGTCCGCCCTGCTCCAGCCGTATGCCTTGAAGGTCATGAACGATGCCGAAGCGGATTTCATCACGATCATGGCKCCGGACCGGACCYGGTGGACGCATCCCCGGGACGAGGAACTKGGCAAGCCCTATATCGGATCGATCGATGAGGCGCTCAGCGGCCGGGTGTTCACGGAGGTGGTGGCCGGCACCCTCGGCCCGTCGGTACGCACCATCGCCCCGGTCAAGGATGCCGACGGCAAGGTCCGGGCGCTCGTGGCMGCGGGCGTGACCGTCCGGACGGTGGATGTGGCGGTCTCCAGCAGGCTGCCGGCGCTGCTGGCCATCGCCCTGGCGCTGCTGGTCGTCGGTTCTGTGGCGTCGTGGCTCCTGGGGCGGTACCTGCGCCGGGTGACACGCGGCTGGGGTCCCGAGGAACTGGGCCAGCTCTTCGCCTACTACGAATCGGTGCTGCATTCGGTGCGTGAGGGCGTGATCCTGATCGATCCGAAGGGCAAAGTGGTGATGTACAACGACCAGGCCGCCGAGCTGCTGGGGCTGCCTAAGCAGTCTTCCGACGGCAATCCCGCTGCCGGCACCGCAGGACGCGCGCGCCAGACGGTGCCTTCCCTCTCGGATTTGCCGCTTGCCCCMAGCMTCAAGGAACTCTTCGAATCAGGACGGACCGCCCTCGATGAAATCCATCTGACCGGAGCCCGGGTCCTGGTGGTGAACCAKGGACCGGCGGTGGGTCCCGCATCGGCCGCGGGCCGCCAGCGGAGAGGGGCTGCCGGCGGCCCGGCCCACGGCGCCCACGTCTACGGGACAGTGGCCACCATCCGGGACCGGACCGAAATAGAATCCCTGGGCAGCGAACTGGAAACGATGCGCACGCTCTCAGACGCCCTGCGCGCCCAGACCCACGAGCACGCCAACCGGCTCCACACGATCGTCTCCCTGATGGAACTGGGGCGGGCCCCCGAGGCACTGGACTTCGCCACGAAGGACCTGGAACTGAGCCAGCGCCTGACCGATGACCTGGTGGGTTCCATCGAGGAGCCGGTACTCGGCGCCCTGATCATGGGCAAGGCGGCCGAAGCGCACKAACGCGGCGTCGAACTGACCCTCAATACCGACGGATCCACGGCCGTGACGGGGCTCGCCGTGCAGGACCTCGTGGCCATCCTCGGGAACCTGCTGGACAACGCGATCGACGCCGCGGCCGAGGCACCGCCCCCCAGGCTCGTGGAGCTGTCCGTCGTGACCACCGGGGCCGCCCTCGAGATCACAGTGGAGGACAGCGGCCCGGGAATTGACCCCGCGGCCGTGGACGACGTCTTCCGGCACGGCTTCAGCACGAAGACGCCGGGACCCTTCGGGCGGGGCCTGGGCCTGGCCCTGGTCCGCCAGGCCGTGCATCGACTGGGCGGTACCATGACAATCACCAGCCCCGCCGGAGCTCTATTCCGCGTCACGCTGCCGGTCACAACACCGCCGGTCACAACAGAGGGACAGCCATGAGCGACATCCGGGTGCTMGTCGTCGAAGACGAGCCCATCGCCGCTGCGGCGCACGCCGCCTACATCGAGCGGCTTGACGGTTTCACCCTGGCCGGCACCGCGCCCGACGGGCAGTCCGCCCTGCGCCTGCTCACGGACTTCGCGGCGGCAGGCAACCCGGTGGAGCTGGTGCTGCTGGACATGAACCTCCCGGACCTGCACGGGCTGGACATCGCGCGCCGGATGCGGGCGGCCGGCCTCTTCGCGGACATCATCGCCATCACCGCCGTGCGGGAATTGAACATCGTCCGCAGCGCGGTGGCCACGGGCGTGGTCCAGTACCTGATCAAGCCCTTTACCTACGCCACGTTCGCGGACAAACTCGCCAGCTACCGGCTGTTCCGGGAGCAGCTTGCCGGCCCCCGGACGGGAAAGCCCGGGGGCGGCGCCTCCCAAAGTGATGTGGACCAGGCTTTTGCGAGCCTGCGGGCCCCTTCCGAAGTGTCGCTGCCCAAGGGCTTGTCCGTCTCCACGCTGGAATCCGTCAAGGACTTCATCGAGCGGCAGTCCGKGGCGGTGTCAGCCAGCGAGGTCATGGCAGCGCTCGGCATGTCCCGGGTCACCGMGCGGCGCTACCTTGAGTACCTTGCCGACGCCGGCACAGTTTCCCGCGCCGCACGCTACGGCACTCCCGGCCGCCCGGAGAACGAATACCGCTGGAACAGGCCGCCGTCGTCAGCGGCGCGGCCATAACCAGCACGGCCCCGCGGCCACTCCCCCACCGGGCGTCACGCAGCGCAGAGTTTCGGGATGGCTATTTCGGCACGACGGCGGATTCCCGCCGTCGTGCCTTACGAAGGGCCTACGAGGAGCCCAAAAGCCTGCCCTGCGTGACGCGGGGCTCGCCCGTCAGTCGGTGGCGGCGGGTCGCAGGGTGCCCAGCAGCCGGTCAATCACGCCGGCGTCCTCGATCGTGGACGGCACCACGTACTCGTCGCCGTCGGCGATCTGGCGCATGGTCTTGCGCAGGATCTTTCCCGAGCGGGTCTTGGGCAGGGCCTCCACCACGGTGACGTGCTTGAAGTCGGCCACGGCGCCGATGTCCCGCCGAACCAGGGCGATGAKGTCCTTGACCAGGATCTCTTCCGGAATGTCCACCCCGGATTTGAGGACCACGTAGCCGCTGGGGCGCTGGCCCTTGAGCGGGTCGGCRAGGCCGATCACGGCGCATTCGGCGACGGCGGGGTGCTGKCCGATCACCTGTTCCATGGCGCCGGTGGAGAGCCGGTGTCCGGCGACGTTGATGATGTMATCGGTGCGGCCCATGACAAAKAGATAGCCGTCCTCGTCCCGGTAGCCCGAGTMGCCCGTGGCGTAGTAGCCCTCGAATGCCTGCAGGTAGGAGGAAATGTAGCGTTCGTCGTTGCGCCAGAGCGTGGTCAGGGTGCCCGGCGGGAGGGGCAGTTCCAGGACGATGTTTCCTTCCGTGCCGGCCTCGACGTCCTCGCCCCCGCCGTCGACGACGTTGAGCCTGAAGCCCGGCATCGGGACGCTGGGCGATCCTGCCTTGATCGGCAGCCCGTCCAGGCCGCGCGGGTTGGCACAGATGGCCCAGCCCGTCTCGGTCTGCCACCAGTGGTCCACCACGGGGACGCCGAGGATCCGGGAGGCCCAGTGGAAGGTGTCGGTGTCCAGCCTCTCCCCGGCGGCGAAGAGCGTGCGCAGGCTGGAGATGTCGTAGTTCTTGAGCAGCTGCGCCTCGGGGTCGGCTTTGCGGATGGCCCGCAGAGCGGTGGGCGCGGTGAACAACACGTTGACCTTGTGGTCGTGGATCACCCGCCAGAATGCGCCGGCGTCGGGAGTCCCCACCGGCTTTCCCTCGTACAGCACCGTGGTGGCGCCGGCCAGGAGCGGCCCGTACACGATGTAGGAGTGCCCCACCACCCAGCCGACGTCCGAGGCCGTCCACATGACGTCGCCGGGTGCGACGTCGTAGATGTTCGCCATGGTCCAGCTCAGGGCCACGGCATGGCCGCCGTTGTCCCGCACCACGCCCTTCGGCGCGCCCGTGGTGCCCGAGGTGTAGAGGATGTAGAGGGGATCGGACGCCTTCACATMGACAGGCGCAGCGGGCTCGGCGGAAGCCATCTCAGTGTCCCAGTCGAGCCACCCGGGGTGGTCGGTCACCGACGCGGCGAAGCCTTCCCTCGCTTTGACCAGCACCGGGGTGTCCGGGGCGCCGGCGATGCCGAGGGCCTCCGCGACGGCAGGCAGGTATTCAATCCGGCGCGAGGGTTCGATACCKCCCGACGCCGTCACCACCGCCGCGGGGGCGGCGTCCCGGATGCGGGCGGCGAGCTCTTTCGGGGCAAAGCCGCCGAACACCACGGAGTGCAC
The DNA here is from genome assembly GCF_056394205.1 of Arthrobacter sp. 10T413_2. Classification (NCBI taxonomy): domain Bacteria; kingdom Bacillati; phylum Actinomycetota; class Actinomycetes; order Micrococcales; family Micrococcaceae; genus Arthrobacter; species Arthrobacter sp. 10T413_2. The sequence continues at coordinate 5,082 of NZ_JBFTHK010000240.1, forward strand.
GGCGCCAAGCCGGGCCGTTGCCAGCATCGCGATGGCGGCCTCGGGGATCATCGGCATGTAGATCACCACACGGTCGCCCTTGCCGACCCCGCTGCGGCGTAGGACACCGGCGAACCGGGCCACAAGCTCCGTCAGTTCGGCATAGCTGAAGCGTTTCTGCGTGCCGAGCATGGCGGAGTCGTAGATCAGGGC
>NZ_JBFTHK010000241.1:0-5230 GCF_056394205.1 Arthrobacter sp. 10T413_2
GACCCGAGCGTGGATTCAGCTCAGGCTCCMGGATGACGGGCAACGGAAGGACGCAGCACGACATCTGCGGCATGCTGATCACTGCTCCCACGGAGCCCGTATTTTTTTCACCAATGGAGGAGTTCCATACGTGAACGTGGCAGATAATGTCTGCCCGAATGTGTTGCTATGCCTAGGCTAGTCTCAGGCAGCTCTCAGCACCTGAGTATTAGGTACTTGTTTTTTCCACCCAAACGGCCGGTGKACTACCCGATTCGGTGGAGATCCAATAATTCTGCCAGCGCCTGGCAATGTCGAATAAGGACGTCCGGCCCTTGCGTTGTTGCATCAACCCTGCCGGGCTTTGGCGTCCGACACGGTCGCGGCGTCAGGCCTCCGGACATGTCCTTGAGCAAGTCCGGGTTGGTGTTGGCGAGGGTGCCTCAGGCTTCGTGGCAGCAGGGTGTCAGCAACCAGGATGGCCGCACCCGCAAGGTAAGGGAATATCCGGCCGCTCCGGGCGTTATACCCACCGATACATGCAAATGCATGTAAATCGGTTATAGTGGAAACAGTCCCCGGATCCCCGGCMATGGAAAGGCACATCATGCAGATCGGCGTCTTCAGCGTCAGCGACATCACCACCGACCCCACCACGGGCCKCACCCCCACGGAGCACGAGCGCATCAAGGCGTCCGTGGCGATCGCCAAGAAGGTCGAAGAGATCGGCATGGATGTCTATGCCATCGGCGAGCACCACAACCGTCCGTTTTTCTCTTCCTCCCCCACCACCACCCTTGCCTACATCGCTGCCCAGACAGAACGCATCATCCTGTCGACCGCCACTACGCTGATCACCACCAACGATCCGGTCAAGATTGCCGAAGACTTCGCGATGCTCCAGCACCTGGCTGACGGCCGGGTTGACCTGGTGCTGGGCCGCGGCAACACTGCCCCCGTCTACCCCTGGTTCGGCAAGAACATCCAGGACGGGATCGAACTTGCGATCGAGAACTACAGCCTGCTGCGCCGCCTGTGGGATGAGGACACCGTCAACTGGTCCGGCAAGCACCGCACTCCGCTGCAGAACTTCACGTCCACGCCCCGCCCGCTCGACGGCGTCGCCCCCTTCGTATGGCACGGCTCCATCCGTACGCCGCAGATCGCCGAAGTGGCCGCCTACTACGGTGACGGCTTTTTCGCCAACAACATCTTCTGGCCCAAGGAGCACTACCAGCAGCTGATCGGCCTGTACCGCGAGCGCTACGAGCACTACGGCCACGGCAAGGCGGACCAGGCCATCGTGGGCCTTGGCGGCCAGTTCTTCATGCGGAAGAACTCCCAGGACGCCGTCAAGGAGTTCCGTCCCTACTTCGACAACGCCCCGGTGTACGGCCATGGCCCGTCGCTGGAAGACTTCACATCCCAGACCCCCCTGACGGTCGGCAGCCCGCAGGAAGTCATCGAGAAKACCCTCACGTTCCGGGAATACTTTGGCGACTACCAGCGCCAGCTCTTCCTGATCGACCACGCCGGCCTGCCGCTGAAGACGGTCCTGGAGCAGCTGGAYCTGTTCGGCGAAGAGGTCCTGCCGGTGCTTCGCCGGGAATACGCCGCACTCAAGCCCGCGCATGTCCCCGAGCCTCCCACGCACGCCGGCCGGGTAGCCGCCGCGCTGGCCGCGGGCACCGGCGACGGCGCAGCGGCAGAGACAGCGACAGAGACCACCAGCCAGGACGCGTGATGCACGCCAAGACCACAGAATCGCCGGTGCGCCTGGCCGCGGAAACCTGGGAATCGCTCTTCCGCGCCCAGGTGGCGGTGATGCGCAAGCTACAAGCGGCGCCGGCGTTCAAAGCCCTGGCCCTCAATGAATACGATGTCCTGTTCACGCTCTCCCGCTGCCCCTCCGGGTGGCTGCGCCTGAACGAGCTCAACGACCACGTCCTGCTGAGCCAGTCGAGCCTGAGCCGGCTGGTGGAGCGGCTCGAAAAGCGCGGCCTCGTGGAACGGACGCCGGCCCCCGACGACGGCCGGGGCATCCTGATCCGGCTCACCGATGCCGGACGGGACCTGCAGAAGCAGATCGGCCGGGAACACGTCCGCGACATCGCCGCCCTGGTGGGTCCGGCCCTCTCGGCGGCCGAACAGCAGGAGCTGCTGCGGCTGACGGAGAAGCTCCGCGCCTCGGCCGCCGCACGCTGACACCCGGGGTGGCTACCGGATGGCGACGAGCTTCGCCGGGTCTTCCGCCGGCAGCACATCCACGATCGCCGTGACTTTGATGTCCTGCAGGGACAGGCTTCCGCCCACCGTGGAGAGGAAAGCTGTGTCCGAGGAATCGCGCCCGGCCGTGATTCGCAGCATGCTTTCCCGCGGTGCCAGGCCGGTGGGGTCGATGATGTGCCAGGCACCGTTGATGTGTGCTTCGGMCACCGCGTGGAAGTCCATCGGGCTCAGGCCCGGCGCATACACGGCCKCCAGCCGGGCCGGGACGTTCTTGGACCGCAGCAGGGCAATGGCGAGGTGGGCGAAGTCCCGGCAGACACCGCGACGGTGCAGGAGCGTTTCGACGGCGCCGTCGGTCCCCCGCGAGGACCCGCTGACATAGCGCAGTTCGCTGAAGACCCAGTTGCGGACAGCGTGGRGCAGCTCTTCGCCCTGAAGGCCGCCGAATTCGGCATACGCTGTGGGCAGCAGCCGGTCAGACTCCGCGTAGCGGCTGGGCCGGACATACCGGATCAGTTCCATGAGCCCCGGTTCTTCGGGCAGGGCCACACCGGTGACCGTGGCCGAGTACTCCACCAGGACGTCCGTGGGTTCGGCGAATTCCATATAGTGGAACCGCCCGCCGTKGTGGTCCGAGAGCTCCGTCAGCGGCACCTCCCCGCCGCCCGCGGTCACCGACAGCGACTCTTCCAGGGAGTCGTACCCGGCGTTCCGGGCCACGGCCACGGCGAGCGCCACCTTGGTCTCGGCGACGGTTTTGAAGGCCAGGCGGGCGGCTACAGTGCGTTCCATGTATCTCCGGGATGTGAGGTGAGGGCAGGGTGAAGTCGCCGTCGACGGCCCGGGGATGTGCGGGTGTGCGGGACTAGTTTTTGATCTTCAGAGACATTAGCATCCGCTGGACGTTGGCAAATTCGGACCCGTCGTTGACGTACTTGGCGGCCTGGTCAAGGGTGTCGAACGCCTTTGCCGGAGCGACCTTCTGGTCCGGAGCCAACGGCTTGAGCACCGTCAGGTCGGCAAAGGAATAGTCGCCCTTGCCGTCCGGGCCGCGGACCACGTTCGGCAGCGCGCAGCTCTTGCCGCCGGCGCCGCCCACCACGTTCGTGATGCCGTAGGAGCCGAAGTACTTGTAGCCCTGGATGACCCGGAACACGACGTGCGGATCGATGGTCCCCTCGCCGCCCTGGTGCGGCAGGTCGACGGGCACGCTGCTGACCACAACGTAGTTCCGCGCGTCGCCGTMCGAGCAGGCCGGGACGGGCTGCGGCGCGAGCCCCGTCTGGAGGGTGGCCAGATAGGCGCCCTTGGCGTCTTTGACCTCGATTTTCAGTGCGCCCGGGAGCGCGCCGGCGTCGGGGGCAACGGACTGGACAATCCAGTCCTGCGGCACCTCAAAACTGACGGTCTTTGCCGGATCGGTGAAGACTTTCCAGGCCGACGCCGTGGAGCCCGGGGTGGCGGACACGCTGGCGGACGGCGTCGGGCTCTGGGCGGGAGCCGACGTCGTACTTTCCGTTGCGMTGCTGCCGGCCGTCCACACGGGCGCCCMCTTGCCGTCGCTGCTGCAGCCCGAGAGCGCCACCGCCGCGACYGCGAGCGCGACGCCGGCGCGCAGCGCGGCGTTCCGAGTCCCGGCGGTGCCTGAACCTTTGGCGGTGCCTGATCCTTTGGCGGTGCCTGATCCTTGGGCGAGGTCCCTCCCAGTCATGGAGCCAGCGTAGCTTGGGTACGGGTCCGGCGCCGGGATCCGGGGCAGAAATACGGCACAGGGAAAGCGGATACGCTGGGGGCATGGCCGAACAGCACTTTGACGGAACGCATTTTGGGGAGCACGGCGATGCGGCAGGCATGTCGGCGCTCGATATCGCGGACTGGCGGCTGCGGACCTTTGCCCTGTACGCCACCACGCGCAAGATCGCGGCCGACAGCCCGGCGGAGGCCCATTCCTACTGGCGCCAGGAGCGGGACCGCATGTTCGGCACGCACCCCGCGTCGGCGCTGACCGCGGAGGCCAAGGCCAGCTTCGGCGGATTGAAGACAGCGGACTACGATCCGATCTACCGGTTCTATGTTCCCCTGACACTGGAAGGCGCAGGCCGGGAAATGAACGTGGAGACCGGGACCGACGGCCTGGTGCGGTTTGTCCGGCTGGGCACGTTCGATCTTCCCGAGATGGGACAGCTMGCGGTCTGGAAGCTCCGGGGCTACGGGGGCGGCATCTTCGTGCCGTTCCGTGATGCCACGGCCGGTCAGCCGGGCGGCAGCTACGGGGCGGGACGCTACCTGCTGGATACCATCAAGKGCGCTTTCCACGGTGTGCGGGGCTCCGGGGCCGACGCCGAATTCATCCTGGACTTCAATTTCGCCTACAACCCCTCGTGCGCCTACAACGAAGCGTGGGCCTGTCCCCTTGCGGGTCCGGCCAACCGGCTGGCCGTGGACATCCCCGTGGGCGAACTGTACTGAGCGGATGGAGTCCCAGCTCGAACAGCAGTCCMCCGCACCCGGCGTCGTCCGTGGGCCGAACACCCGGCGCCACCGCGGAATCCTGCGCTACCCCGTGGTCCGGCAGCTCCTCCGGTTCACGGGCGTCGGCATTGTCTGCACGCTGACGTCCCTGGCCTTGTACGCCCTGTCCCGGCCCTGGCTCGGTGCCCAGCCGGCMAACGCGACGGCGCTGGTCCTGACCTCGTTCATGAACACCGCACTCAACCGGCGCCTGACATTCAAGATCACCGAACGCCGCCGGATGAAGCGCGACCACCTCAACGGCCTGATCGTGATCCTCGTGGCGCTGCTGATCACCGGCGGCAGCCTGGCCGTCCTGCACTGGGTCCGTCCCGAGGCCACTGTGGCCGAAGAGCTCTGGACCACTACCCTCTCCGGCTTCGCCGCCACCGCGGTGCGGTTCACGATGCTGCGGCACTGGATCTTCCGCCGCGCCCGTCACCGCTAGGGTCACCCCCGCTCAATACCTCCGTTGCGCTATCACTTATGGCTGCTCCGGGCGCCCCGGAAC
>NZ_JBFTHK010000242.1:0-5182 GCF_056394205.1 Arthrobacter sp. 10T413_2
CAGCTCGGACTGACGCATTCAGGTCCCTTCGTCGTCGCGGCTTTCCAACTGGAGCTCGGCCAGTCCKACGAGCTGTCCCTGATCCGCCTCGTCGACCTTGTCACKACCCAATGCGAAACGCACCGGCAAGGTGCGCAGTGCGTACTCATCGGCACCACTATTTATGCGTTGTTCGCCGATGCGCCCACTTCGGGCCCCGGATCCATTGAGACCCTGGCCCGCCGCCTGATCGAGCGTTCAGCGGCGTCCCTGCGGGTCAAGCTGCGGGCGTCAACGGGCTCGACCGTCACCGCCGTTGCAGACATCAGCCGATCCCGGCACGACGCGGACCTCGTCTTGCTGATGCTMGCCTCCGGCCGGAGCCCCGGCGACTACGCCAACGCTCAGGAAATGCGCAGTCGTCTGACCCTGCTGGAACTCGGTGCACTGTTCCGAAACTCGCCCCACCTTGTGTCTCCGGCCGCTGCCAGCATGAGGAAGTATGACGCCGAATCAGGAACCGAATACGCGAGCACTTTACGCACCTACCTCGATTTCTCCCGCGATTCCGCCAAAACCTCGGCGGCACTTTCAGTGCACCAAAATACGCTCCGCTACCGCTTGCGGCGTCTCCKGGAACTTTTTGGAATTGATGTGGACAACCCCGAAGACACCGTGGTCTTGTGGCTCAGCCTGCACGTTCAGGAGTTGCTGTAGGGAAATCGCCCCAACCTCGATGCGTCCCTGGCCCGGGCATGGCGGCGGGCGGCCCCGTTGCGGTGGCGTTCKCCAAAGGACCGGCCTTTCCTACAAGGCGACGCCGATCAGCAGCGGTTCCGGGTGCAGTTCGATCCCGAAGCGTTCGACGACGCCGTGGCGCACCTCGCGCGCAACGGCCAGCATGTCCGCCGTGCTCGCCCCGCCCCGGTTCGTGATGGCGAGGGTGTGCTTGGTGGAAAGCGATGCCCGGCCGCCCGAGACACTGTCCGGGGCCAGCCCAAAGCCCTTGGCGAAACCGGACTGGTCGATCAGCCACGCCGCMGAGAGCTTGGTCAGCCMGTCGGCACCGCCGGGGTAGCGCGGGGCGTCCTGCGGCAGCCGTGCCGCGACGTCCTCGGACACGATCGGGTTGGTGAAGAAGGACCCCGTCGAGTAGGTGTCCCGGTCGGCCGCGTCCCACACCATGCCCTTGGAGGCCCGGAGCCGCAACACTTCCCGGCGGACGTCGTTGGAGTAGGCCCGCTGGCCCTGCTCGACGCCGAGCGCCCGGGCGAGTTCGGCGTAGCGGATCGGGGCGCTCATCCGGCCGAGCGGGAGCTGGAATTCCACGGTGAGGACCACATAGCGCGGTGAACCGTTGACGGTGGCCTGCTTCAGGACGGAGTCACGGTAGCCGAACTTGAGTTCGGAATTCGTGAAAGTCTTGACTGCGTTGCGTTMCCGGTCCCACGTACGGACCGCGGCGATCGTCTGCGAGACGTCGGCCCCGTAGGCGCCGACGTTCTGCACGGGAGTGGCTCCGGTGGCGCCGGGAATTCCGGAGAGTGCTTCGACGCCGGACCAGGCATGCTTCACGGCGTGGTCAACGAAGGCATCCCAGTTGTGGCCGGCCTGCACCACCACCGCCACGCCGCCGCAGGAGTCCTCGGCATTGACGGTGAACCCCGCCGAGGCGATCTTCAGCACCGTTCCGGGGAACCCGGCGTCGGACACCAGCAGGTTGGAACCGCCGCCGATGATCAGCAAGGGCTGGCCGGCGGCGTCCGCCGTCCGCACGGCATCGATGATCTCGGCCTCGCTGCGGGCTTCGATGTAGCTGCCGGCGGGGCCGCCGACAGCTGAGGTGGTCAGGGCGGAGAGCAGAATCGGGGTCACCTGACCAGCCTAGCCGGGATCGTGCGCCGGCCTAAGCCGGTGGTGGATTGTACCTAGCTAGGCGGCGGGAACGGCTGCGGGGAGCTTACGCGCCACCGGGGAGAGCAGGAAGCTGCCGATCAGCATCACCATCACGGCCAGCAGCGAGTGCAGGATGCCCACGTGTTSGGCCAGGAGCCCCAGTAGCGGCGGACCGCACAGGAACGCGCCGTAGCCGATCGTCGAGACGACGGAGACACGTGCGGCAGCCTTGCCGGGATCGTCGGCGGCGGCGGACATGCCCACCGGGAAACCGAGCGAGGCGCCAAGCCCCCAAATGGCCAGGGCCACGTAGGCCAGMCACGGCACGGGGGCGAAGACGAACAGTCCGAGGCCAGCTACTGCCAGTGCGGCGCACCACCGCATCACCGGGACGCGACCGAACCGGTCCAGCACGAGCGTTCCGGCGAAGCGGCCCACCGTCATGAAGGTGACGAACAGTCCGTATCCGGCGGCCCCGGCGGCGTCGGACTGGCCATGKCCGTCCGCGAGCGCCAGCGCCACCCAGTCCCCCGCTGCCCCTTCGGCGAGGGCAAGGCCCAGGACCAGCACGCCCAGCAGCAGGGTGCGCCGGTCCCGCCAGGCCTGGGCGATCTGACGTTTGTTGTCCAGTGGCTGTTCGGGGACCGCGTCCGCCTGCCGGACGATGGGGATGGGCCCGGTGGAGGGATCTTCGAAGGTATCTGTCCCGGAGGCCGTGAACGGCTGTTCCCCCTGCACCGGCGTGATGTCGGCGCGGAACCACGCCGCAGCGACGGTCACGGAGCCGGCCACCAGCAGGCMGGCCGCGGCGAGGTGCCAGAAGACCGGGATCCCGGCGCCGGCAGCCCATGCACCCAGCCCGGCTCCGGCCACTGTCCCCAGGCTGAAGGAGCCGTGCAKCCGGGGCATGATGTGGCGGCGGACGGCGCGTTCCACCGCGGCGCCTTCGACGTTGGACGCCGTGTTCCAACTGGCGGTGCCCAGCCCGATGATTGACAGTCCCGCGGCGACCGCCACCGGGTTGGCGAGCACGGAGGTGCCGAAGCCTGCCAGCATCAGCCCGAACCCGACCATGATGCTGCCGATCCGGATGGTGCGCTTGGAGCCGAGCCGAAGGACAATCAGGCCCGAGGCGGACACGGACAGGAAGGACCCCGCCGTCATGCAGAGCAGGAGCAGCCCGATGGTGCCGGGAGTCAGGTCCAGGCCGTCGCGGATGGCCGGCAGCCGGGATGCCCACGTGGAAAACGCGATTCCGCTGGCCGCGTAGGCCACCACCACGGCATTCCGCCAGTGCGTGATCTCGGCAGCCGGGACGAAGACGTCTTTGGTCTCCTTAGTCACAGCAGCGCCACAGGCTAGCCCAGCCTGACGATGGCCTGGGCCTTGACCAGGACTTTCTGACCGGCCGAGATGACCGTGAGGTCGACGCGGGCGGTGCCGGCGTCGGCGTCGAGCGCTCCGATGGCGCCGCTGACCTCGATCACGGCGCCGGCTTCCGGMGTCCCCGTGGTGTCGGCCACCGGCACCGGCTTGGTGAATCGGGTCTGGAAGTCCACGACAGCGGCGGGGTCGCCGGCCCAGTCGGTGACGAGTTGGACGGCCGCGCCCATGGTGAACATGCCGTGGGCGATGACGCCCGGCAGGCCCACGCCCGTGGCGAAGGCCTCGTTCCAGTGGATCGGGTTGAAGTCACCGGATGCGCCGGCGTACTTGACGAGGTCGGTGCGGGTGACGGCGATGCTGCGGCTGCCGATGTCCTGGCCGACCGTAAGTTCTGCGATGTTGATGCTCATGGCTACTGTCCCTCTCCGCGGACCAGGATGGACGAGGTGGTGGTCGCGACCGGCTCACGGACATCGGCGGAATCGCTGTTGCCCAGGGCGAAGATTTCCGAGCGGGTGGTGATCATGGCCCCGCCGCCCATGGCGCGGACGCCGTCGACGTACAGTTCGGCGACCAGCCGGTCCCCGGCGACGATCGGACGGTGGTGGGTGAACCGCTGGTCGGCGTGGACCACGCGGGAGAAGTCGATGCCGGATTCCGGATCCTCGATCAGCTGCGCGTCGGCGCGCTGGGCGACGATKATGGCGAAGGTCGGCGGCGCGACGAGGTCGAGGTGTCCCAGTGCCTTGGCCGCGGCGACGTCGAAGTGGGCGGGATGAGTGGCCTTGACCGCGCGCGCGAACTCGCGGATCCTCTCGCGGCCGACGTCGTACACCTCTGCGGCAGGGTAGCTGCGCCCCTGCAGATCCGGATTGATAGTCATGGTTCCAGCCTATCGCCACGCCAGCGGCGCCCCGGCTTCATGACAGGGCGAGCGCCGGGCGGCAGGGATGCTTGGCCCGGGCGTGCGCCGGGGCCCAGCGGGCAGGGGCGCCCGGCTCGGGCCGKGCGGGCTTGACCGATGCGATATGATGAAAACATCAATCCATCAATCCACGGGTGATCGAAGGCCGCCGGGCACCGATGCCTTGGATGCGAGAAAGCGTTCTCCTGCCATGATCCCCTTMCGTCCATGATCACCCCCGCGCAGACCCCGCTGTACGAAATCAAGGCCAACCTGTTCAAGGCCCTCGCCCACCCGGCCAGGATCCGGATCCTGGAGCTTCTGGCCGCAGCGCCGGACACGGCAGCCCCTGTGAGCTACCTGCTCGCCGAGACGGGCCTGGAGGCCTCGCATTTGTCCCAGCACCTGGCGACGCTGCGCCGGCACGGGGTGGTGACGTCGGTCCGGACGGCGAATGCCGTGACCTACCGGCTGGCGCATCCCAAGATCTCGGAACTGCTGGCGATCGCCCGGGTCTTCCTGTTGGACAGCCTGGCCGGATCCAGCGAACAGCTTCGGCTGGCGCAGGAGCTGCCCGCCGGCCACCTCGGCAGCACGGGCCCCCTAGGCAGCCCCGACCGTTTCGGGAGCACCGACGGCCCCGAGAGMCCCGCCAGCCCCGAGAGCTCAGCGCTGTGAGCGCGGCCCAGACCTCACGCCCGGACCGGGCAGCCGGCACTGCCCAGGGACGGATGGCGCGGTTCCTGCCGTCACGCCGCGACTACGGGCTTCTGCGGTCCGCCTGGAAGACTGACTTGTTCGCTGGCATCACGGTGGGCATTGTGGCRCTCCCTCTGGCCCTGGCCTTCGGGGTGAGTTCCGGCGTCKGCGCAGAAGCCGGACTCATCACGGCGGTGGTGGCCGGGCTGGTGGCGGCCGTCATGGGCGGATCCAACGTMCAGGTCTCCGGCCCCACCGGCGCCATGGTAGTCGTTTTGGCCCCGGTGGTCGCCGCCCACGGCGTCGGCAGCATCGCCC
>NZ_JBFTHK010000243.1:0-5165 GCF_056394205.1 Arthrobacter sp. 10T413_2
GTCTACGCTTGGCCCAGGGCCGATGACTTCCTGAACAAGATCACCATGATGCACGAGAAATATGGCAAACCCATCTGGGTGACCGAGTACGCGGTGGCCGACTGGAATGCCACGGCCACACGGCCTTCCATCTACACCCGGGCCCAGACCGAGGACTTCATGCGGGCCACCGTCGCCGGCCTGCGCGCCATGCCGTTCGTCGAGCGCTTCGCCTGGAAGACCCGCCCGGCAGGCGACATCAGGATGGGCTGCTCCGCCCTTTTCCACACCAACGGCTCCCTCACCACCACAGGCAAGCTCTACGCGTCCCTGTGAGGCGCTGAGCGCCTCCTGCTGTGGCCGGACACCCAGGTGTCCGGCCACAGTCCGTTAACTAGTCTGTTAGAACAAATGAAGGATCCCGCCGGAGCGCATGCTCCGGCGGGATCCTTCCCTGTTGAACCTGTTGTATCAGCTGTGAGGCCGATGTGCCGCTAGTTGGCGGCGGCGAGCTCCAGCAGTTCGCTCTTGTGGCCGAGCGAGACGATGTCCCAGCCTGCCGCGGTCCACTTCTCGTGGTCCAGGACGTTCCGTCCGTCAAACATGCGCTTGTGGGACACGGCGGCGGCCAGCTCCGCGGGATCGACGTTCACGAATTCGTTCCATTCCGTCAGTAGCATGACCAGGTCGGCGTCCGCCACGGCCGTCGCCAGGGAGTCAACGTAGTTCAGGCGCGGGTAGCGCCTGGCAGCGTTGGCGTTAGCGGCGGGGTCGTAGACGCTGACGTCGGCTCCGCTGTTGAAGAGCCTGGCGGCTACGTCCAGTGCCGGTGAGTCGCGGACGTCGTCGCTGTTGGGCTTGAACGCGACGCCGAGGACGGCCACGCGCTTGCCTTCCAGCGCGCCCAGCAACGTCTCGGCGACGTGGACGGCGCGGTCACGACGGCGGAGGTTCACTTCATCGACTTCGTTCAGGAAGCGCATGGTGCTGTCCAGGCCGAGCTCGGATACCCGTGCCTGGAGCGCCCGGATGTCCTTGGGCAGGCAGCCGCCGCCGAAGCCGATGCCGGCGTTGAGGAAGCGGCGGCCGATCCTGGCGTCGAGGCCGATTGCGTCGGCCAGGGTGCGGATGTTACCGCCGACGGTCTCGGTGACCTCGGAGAAGGCGTTGATGAAGGATATCTTGGTCGCCAGGAACGCGTTCGCCGCCACCTTGACCAGTTCAGCCGTCTCAAAGTCGGTGGAGATGAACGGGGTTTCGCGGCTGATTGCGTCGGCGTAGACCTCGCGCAGAGTCGCTTCAGCGGAGGCGGAATCCACGCCGATGACCAGGCGGTCGGGGCGCAGGGTGTCCTCCACGGCAAAGCCCTCGCGCAGGAACTCAGGGTTCCAGGCGAAGTTGACGGTGACGCCGTCGCGCGCTTCTTCGGCGACGAGGCCCTTGAGGCGGCGTGCGGAGCCGACCGGAACTGTGGACTTTCCGACGATCAGGGAGTCCTTCGTCGCGGCGCGGGCAATGGCTGCCACGGACGCGTCAACGTAGGTCATGTCGGCAGCGTGCTCACCGGCGCGCTGCGGGGTGCCGACGGCGATGAAGTGCACATCACCGAAGGCGCCAGCTTCTTCGAACGAGGTGGTGAAGCGCAGGCGGCCGGACTCAGTGTGCTTGCGCAGGAGCTCCGGCAGGCCGGGCTCGTGGATGGGCAATTCGCCTCGGCTGAGGCTGTCGATCTTTTCCTTGTCGACGTCGACCCCGAGTACCTCGAAGCCGAGCTCCGCCATGCATGCCGCATGGGTCGCGCCGAGGTATCCCGTACCGATCACGGTTAGTCGTAGTGTCACTAGTCCCCCAGTAGCTGCAGTAAATTTCATTGCGTTGGGCGCAGATGGCGCATCCAAACGGGACCACTATATATCGTTTGGTCACGGTGTCCCTCCCCGTGCCCCTGGAAGTGACATAGCTCTAGCGGCTGGCACCAAAGCGCACGTCATCTGAAATTACTGGAATCCCCCTCGGTCATCGAGACCGGCGGGGACAGCGGCGGCGAGGAAATGGCTGATCGGAACATGACTACCATGTATCCATGCTGCAAACGATTCCCGTGATACCTGCCGACAAGATCGACGCTGGTGCGACGAACGTACCCGTCACAGAGGTCTCTGCCCACCTCCCATTTGCGCCAGCTTCTGGTCACGGGGCTAGCAGGTACTCTGCCGTCTTGTCGGACGGCCTGCCCCTAGAGGCACTTCTCGTCAACAAGAACTCAGATCTGCTGGTTGTGAGCCTCCACGGCGCTACCGACCGCAACAAATACCAACTACCCCGATTCGAGTGGCTCCGGAGCCTGTTGACCACCGAATTCAGCAGCTTGTACTTCTCGGACCCCACCCTTCATCATCGCGACGATTTGGAATTGGCCTGGTACACGGGCTCCACAGACCTCGACTTGTACCCGCTCCTGGCGGAGTGGGCCTGTGCGGCTGCCGACGCAGTCGGCGCGAAAGGAATTCTCTTCCTGGGGTCTTCGGGGGGCGGCCTGGCGGCACTGCAAATGGCAACTTACATCCCGGGGAGTATGGCGTTGCCGTTCAGCTGCCAGACGAGCATCGCGAACTACCTCATCAACGGGACCCTCATGGGAGCGCAGCGCAAGTACGTCGAAACCGTCATGCCGCACCTCGCCCCGGATGGGCMATGGTCACTCACACCGGATGAAGACTGGTCTATCCCGCTGGKCCCGAGGTCTTCAGCTCTAGTCCGGTACAGCCAGCATCAGCCCAATCTTGTGTAMTACGTTCAGAACAGCAATGACTTMGCACACGTCGAACAGCACTACCGGCCGTTCCGCGATGTCATCGAGGCAAGCCCCAACACTGACAATGTGCGCTTCCACGTCTACGAGGGTCCGAAAGCCCACAACCCTCCCGTTCCCACTGTATTTCACGAGCAATTGGACAATGCAGCGGAATGGCTTCGGAGCACGCTTTAGTTAGTACGGCGCAACTATTTTGCGTGTCGATTTGCCCCCATGAACAGGAGTAAGCCAAGTGGCTGAAGACAAATATTTGGTCATAGCTAACGCTTACCCCAATGACTCCAATATCTACAACTATGGGTTTTTGCATCGGAGAGTAAAAAAATATCTCGACGCCGGCCTGGCTATTGACGTATTTCGCATCGATACGAACGAACCCGAGCTAAGAACCTACGTTTTCGACGGTGTCACTGTCACAACGGGGAATCGAGACATTTACACGCAATATATTTTAGCYTCCGATCACGCAAGCTTTCTGGTCMATTTCCCATTGGACTACATCATTGCCCCGATAAGCACCCACAAACCGTCAACTCCGGTCATCGCTTGGCTTCATGGCTACGAGACCCTAAGTTGGCACCGGCGATGGTACGACGCCGTCGACGTTGCGGGATTCATGGATAKAGTGAAAAGCCTCCGAGCGCACGGCGAGAACAAAAAAGTCCCGTTCCTGCGCGAGCTCTATCAGGCCGAACATCGTGATATCAGGTTTGTCACCGTCTCKAACTGGTTCTTGAAACACAGCGTAGAGCCGGATGCGGGAGTTCGCRTTTCGAACGTAAGCGTCATACCGAATGTGGTTGACACCGAGCTTTTCCCTTACATTCCTAAAGATCCGGCCCTGCGGCATAAAGTGCTCATCATTAAACCGTTCACGGGGTACAAATATGCCAATGATTTGGTTGTGAAGACAATCCTMGCGCTTCGCCAATCGCCTTCCTTTGACAAGATGCAGTTCAGCATCTATGGCGATGGCCCGTTTTTTGATGAGACACTCGAGCCGCTTCGGGAGTTGGAAAATGTGCACCTCACCAAAGCATTTCTACGCCAAGAGGAAATCGCCCGTCTTCATGCCGAACATGGCATTTTTCTCAGCCCCACGCGCTGGGATTCCCAGGGAGTCTCCATTGGCGAGGCCATGAGTTCCGGACTGGTTCCGGTGTCCACGGCAATTTCAGCTATCCCCGAATTCGTAACCCACGGGACGAGCGGGCTCCTAGCCGCCCCTGAAGACCCTGACGATCTGGCTTCCTGCGTGGAAATGCTGGTAGATTCACCTGAAACTTTTGCTCGCCTCTCCGAACAGGCAACAATCCACGCGCAAAAAGTTTGCGGGCCAAAAGCGACCACCGACCGGGAAATCCAACTCATCAGGAATCCGGAGCTCGGACGGAATACGGACACAGGAGAAGTGGCCTGGGAAGCTGCGTATTCCGACCTTGAAGACGAGCTTTTCTCTGTATTGAACCATTTCTCCGAAAGACTGGATGCACCCGTCATTGCTGATTCCGCTCCGCCTTCGAAGTAGTCAAATCCCCGGCAGCATCTGCACACTGCCGACATATTGGGGGTGTCCCGTGGGGCAACGCGAGTAGGACCAAGTAGGCCGGCGGTGCGTGGACCACCCGTGTGCTTTTTTCTGTTTAGGGATTGACTGCGCTCTAGMAGCCAGAAGTCGTTGAGGCGGCGGCTGCTATCAAACGTTATCCGCGTCTCCCCATGTGGTTCGTTTAATCGCATCCCCCACCGGGACAGGAGCACATCATGAACGTCGCACCCGGCACGGATTCGGGGAAAGGGACTTCTGCAGGGGCCGCAAAACCACGAAGGAGTTCGATGAGCACCTCAGCCAGACGTGCATCCGCGAGAAATGAAGCAAAATCCCAACGACCAACCGTCCAGCGGCTGAGCATCTTGGCGACGTGCCTGAGTGCCCTGCTTGTCGCAGGGGGCGCACTACCCGGCCAGGCGTCTCCGCCACCGGATGCCACGCTTAAGGCTGGGCACGGCAAAGTCATCGCAGATCACTTCATCGTCGTCCTCAAAAATGGATCTGATGCTGAAGCGGTTGCGCGCCGCAATAATGTGAAGACGAAGTATGTCTATAGCGCTGCGTTGTCCGGGTTMGCCGCAACCTTATCCAAAGCGGATTTGGCCAGAGTCCGCAAAGACTCCGCCGTCGACTACGTGGAACCAGACGGCGAAGTCACGGCGTCGAAAGAAGYACCACCGCCGGATCCCATGGCCAACAAGGCACCGGGCCAGTTCGGCTCCGTTTCTCCCGACGTGACCACCGACGCCACACAAACGGGAGCCACGTGGGGCATCGACCGCGTGGACCAACGTACCGGCATCAATGGCACCTACAACT
>NZ_JBFTHK010000244.1:0-5108 GCF_056394205.1 Arthrobacter sp. 10T413_2
CCAAACGTGGTGGCCCTCATGTGGCGTGCGGAAGACCTGCTGGCGTCGCTCGGCGGGACCTCCAGCAGGACGGAGAACGGTGATTACCGGGCCGTCGCGCTGCACGCCCGCTCCAGCGTGCTCCTGGCCGCCGGCGCTTTCGGCAAGGACGCGATCGACGCCGTCTACGTCAACATCCCGGACCTCGCCGGGCTCGCGCTCGAGGCCCGCGACGCCGTGGCCTCGGGATTCTCCTCCAAGGCCTGCATCCACCCTGACCAGGTGGCCGTCGTCCGTGAAGCCTACGCCCCAACCGAGGCCGAGGTCGCGGCGGCCGCCGAGCTGCTCGACGCTGCCGCCGCCGCAGGCACGGKAGTCTTCCAGTTCAAGGGCAAGATGATCGACGGCCCCATCCTCAAGCACGCCGAGTCCACCCTCCGCCGGGCCGGGCGCACGGTCTAAGAACTCCCGCAACGACGTGGCGGGTGCGTTCCGGGATTCCTCCCGGGACGCACCCGCCACCTCATGTGTGCCTGGGAATTCTTTCCCAGTTTCCCTGCCCGGGCTGCCCCTGGTTCGCTGCAGCTACTTTCGAGGTGCTATTTCTCTGTTCCTATTTCTCTGCCGGGACCTGGTCGGCAAACGCCGTGGTGTAGGTCTTGCTCAGGTCGATGGATGAGCCTTTGCCCTTGACGTTGGTGGAGTATTTGTCCAGGATGCTGAGCACGTTCTTGGCGCCGTCGGCGTCCATCTTTCCGTCCTTGTTGAACATCGTTTTGGTGTCGTTGATGGATTTCTCGTAGAGCGCCTGTCCGGCGTTGGCATATTCCTTGGGCATCTTGGCGGCGATCTCCGCGGCGCTGTGGCTGTTGATGAACCGGAGGGCGCCCACGAAGGCGTTGACCACCTTCTGGACAGTTTGCGGGTTCTTCTGCACGAAGTCGCAGCTCATGTACACCGACGCTGCGGGATAGAGGCCGCCGAGCGCCTTGCGAGTGCCCTCCTCCGTGCGCATGTCGATCATTACTTTGCCCTTGCCGGTTTCAACGAGCTGGGCGATGGTGGGATCGGTGGTCATGCCCGCATCGATGCCATTGTTGTCCATGGCCGCGATGAAGGTCTGGCCGGCACCGACTTTGGCCGGGGTGTAGCTCTTCACACCGGCCTGGCCGGCGAGGGCCTGGGTCAGGAAGTCGGTGGAGGACCCCAGCGACGTGATGCCCAGGTTTCGGCCTTCAAAGTCAGCCGCCGTCGTGATGGTGCCGGCCTTGCTGGTGGAGACAACTTCGGCCTCGCCGGGGATGTTCGCCAGCTGCACCACGGAGGTGATGCACTGTCCCTTGGCCTGCAAATCGATGGTGTGGTCATAGAACCCCTCAACGGCTTGTGCATTGCCGGTCAGCAGCGAGTTCTCCGCGGTGGCGCCAGATTGCTCGCCGAGCAGGTTGACTTTGACCCCTTCCTTTTMGAACAGGCCCAGGCCCTCGGCAAGCTTGGCGGGCATGTAGATGACCTTTTCCAGGCCGCCCACAATGATGTTGACTTCCGGTGTGCTGGCGCTGTCGACCGAAGCCGCCCGCGAATCCTGGCAGCCGCTGACTCCCGCGGCGACCGMGACGGTGAGAAGGATGGCTGATGCCTGGACACTACGTCGCTGTAGTTTCGTTTTCATGGTTTAGATTCCCTTGATCTGAGTMTGGGCCTGAGACGGCCGCCATTTGAGGAGCTTGTTTTCTGCGGTGGTAATGACGGATTCCGCCAACAGCGCCACCACGGTGACGATGATCATGCCGGCGTAAATACCCGCCGAGTCGAACGTGCCCTGGGCGTTGGCGATCAGCATGCCCATGCCGTGTTTCGCCCCGGCGTACTCGCCCACGATCGCGCCGATGAGCGCGAACCCGAACGCGGTGTGGAGTGAGGAAAGAATCCAGGTGGTGGCGCTGGGAAGCACGATCGACGTCAGGATCTTGCGTTTGCCTGCTCCGAGGATCCGCGCGTTGTTGACCACGTTGCCGTCCACTTCCCGGGCGCCGGTGAAGGCGTTGAAGAACACCGCGAAGAACACCAGGACCACCACCGTGGCAATTTTGGAGCTGATGCCGAAACCGAACCAGATGATGAACAGCGCGGCGAGGACGATGCGCGGGACGGCGTTGGCGGCCTTGATGAAGGGTGAAAAGACTTCCGCCATGTAGTGGCTCCGGCCCAAGAGGACGCCGAGCACGATTCCGGCGACCGTGCCAATGGCGAAGCCGGCCGTGGCCTCCAGTACGGTATAGCCGATGTTTTCCCACACCGAGCCGAACTGGGTGCCGGAGGCAAACCATTGGATCAGCCGGTCCMAGATCAGGGACGGCTTGGAGTAGAAGAACGGGTCGATTAGATAGGTGGCGGTCAGTTMCCAGCTGCCAAGCCACACTGCGACGATCACTGCGCGCAAGGCCCACACCTTGTAACCRGCATTTCGTCTGGACCTGCGGGCGCCGGCKAGCAAGCCGGCTTCGTTTTCGGCGCTGAGTTCCTGCCCMCGTGCGGCGGGCGGGGCGCTGATGGTGGGTGACGTCATCGTCGTTGTCCTAACTGGTTGCGTTTACTTTGCATCGGGTTGCCCGGCGGTGGCTCTGGCCTGTTCCACTTCGTCGCGCAGGCTGTCCCAGACCTGGCGGTAGATGGCCAGGAACTCGGGCGTGAGCCGGACCTCCTCCACATCGCGGGGACGGGGAAGGTCCACCCTGAATTCCGCTTTGATGGTGGCGGGGCTGGCCGTCATGACCACCACCCGGTCAGCAAGGGCAATGGCCTCTTCGAGGTCGTGGGTGACGAAGACAACGGCGGCGTCGCTGCCGCCCCAAAGTCGCAGGAGTTCCTGTTGCATGAGCTGGCGGGTCTGGACGTCCAGGGCGCTGAACGGTTCGTCCATCAGCATGATCTCGGGTTCGTTGACCAGMRTCTGGGCCAGCGCGACCCGCTTCCGCATGCCGCCGGAGAGCTGGTGCGGGTAGTACTTTTCAAACCTTCCCAGTCCAACCCGCTCCACCCATTCCCGGGCCTGGATGCGGGCGTCGGCCTTCGACGCTCCCCGATAGCGGGKGCCCGAGGCCACGTTGTCCAACACGGTCTGCCACGGAAGGGTTGCGTCGGCCTGGAACATGTACCCGACCCGGGCCGGGATGCCGGTCACCAATTCACCCCGAACATACGTTTCGCCTTCCGAGGCGGGCTGCAGGCCGGAGATCAAGGACAAGGTGGTGGATTTGCCACAACCGGTGGGGCCGACGACGGCGACGAACTCCCCGGGGGCAACAGCCAGGTTCACATMGCGGATGGCCGTATGGATGCCCCCGCCGTTMTTCGGGAATCTCTTCGTCGCCGCCCTCAACTCAATCAGCGGCGCCTTATTGGCTGGCATGGTGTCTCCTTCGTCACTTTGCGTTGCTGCGGCGCAGGCCCGGAATTYGGTTGCCTGTGCGCCACGTCACACGACGCTACGGCGTGAAATCGGCGTCGTCGCCCTTTAGCTCCATTGCCGCTAAACAACCCTTTATGCACCTTGTGCGCTTTGTGCTCACGCGTCAGTGGTGCCCGGGGGGCAATGGCCCTAACGTTGTCCCGGGTCACCGGGGTCCGGTGCGGAACGTGAATGAGGAGCCGGTGGAAGCAGTGGACAGTGTTGTCCCGGRRGTGGGGGAGCGCCGGGCGGGGCACCAGTCAGGGTTGGCGTTTTCGACCAGGATGCTGGTCCTTCAGCTCGCCGTTGTGGTTCTGGTCATTATCCTGACCGCGGGTGTCTACGGCTGGCTGACCTATCAGCGGCTCAGCGATGAGATCGGATCGAAATCCCTGGCGGTGGCGCAGAGCCTCGCGGTGGAGGAACCCATCCGCACGGAACTTGGCGCTGTCGCCACGGCTGACCTCACGCCGGTGAATTCCACGCTGCGCACAGGGCCCGTCCAGCAACTTGCCGAAGTCCTCCGGGACCGGACTGACGCCTTGTTCGTCGTGGTCACGGACAGGTCCGGCCTGCGCTGGTCACATCCCAACCCGGCCGAACTCGGCCGGCCGGTGAGCACCAGCCCGGATGCCGCCCTCTCGGGACAGGAGATCACCGTCCAGGAGACCGGAACCCTCGGGCCTTCCGTTCGMTCGAAAGTCCCGGTMTGGTCCGCCGACGGCCGGTCCATTGTCGGCGAGGTCAGCGTCGGTTTTTCCACCCGAGACGTGCTCGCGGGTTTGCAGGCCGCCATCCTCCCCATCCTCGGAGTTGCCGCCGTGGCCCTGACACTCGGCACGGCCGGAACGGCCCTCCTGAGCCGGCGGCTGCGGACCGACACACTGGGCCTGGAACCTGCTGAGATCGGCGAGCTTGTGCAGGACCRGGCAGTGGTGCTCTACGGTGTCGACGAAGGTGTGCTGGGCATCGCTGAAGACGGTCGCGTCACCATCTGCAACGGGAAGGCCCGCCGCCTTCTGGGCCTGGCGGGAACATCCGGCCGCACCTTGGCGGAACTCGGACTCCCCTCCAGGGTGCTGGCTCTGCTCGAGCCCGCCAACGCCGACGGAAACAAGAGCGTTCAGATGATGGTGAACGGCTCCGTGCTGATCATGACGGCTCGCAAGGTGGTGCGGGGCCGGCGGAAACTTGGCTGGGTCCTGATGGTCCGGGACCGGACGGACGTCGAGGCACTCAGCCGCCAACTGGATGCCGTGGGGGCGCTCTCCACCGCGTTGAGGGCCCAGCGCCACGAATTCGCCAACCGTTTACATGCCGTTTCGGGGTTGCTGAACGTCGGCCGCGCGGACGAGGCAGCCAGCTACCTGCAGGCAACGCTGAAATCGGGCCCCTTGAAGTACCCGGTGGACTTTGCGGGCAAGCTTGAGGACACCTACCTCCAGGCGTTCATTGGCGCGAAGGCGCTGCGGGCGGCGGAGCTGGGCGTGCCCCTCCGCCTGGGCGACGCCACMTTGATCACKGGGACGGTATCCGATCCGCAGAACGTCACGACGGTCCTGGGGAACCTGGTGGATAACGCGGTGGCGGCCGCCGTGCGGGGGGCGTGCCTGGACCGTTGGGTGGAAGTGGAGCTTCTCAGCGAGGACACCACGCTTCATCTCACGGTGGCTGATTC
>NZ_JBFTHK010000245.1:0-5095 GCF_056394205.1 Arthrobacter sp. 10T413_2
CCTCCCCGGGGGCACAGGATGGAATTGCGGCGGTCCGTCCGATCGCCTTGAACCCAAGGAGAAACGGAGGTCATACGCATGGCTGACACATTCGATGAACTGGGGCCGGTGGACTGGCTCGTCGTGGAGTTYCCSGGTCCCAACTTCGGCAACGGCCAGATCGCCCCGTTCCTGGAGGACCTGGTCCAGCGYGACCTSATCAGGGTGCTCGACATGGTGTTCCTGAGGAAGACCGAGGACGGCACGCTCGAGACGGCGGAGATCTCCGACCTCGACCCGAGCGAGCTCGGCGAGGTGCGCACGGCCGAGGCCGACCTSGCCATGGTGCTCTCCGAGCAGGACGTCATGGACCTGGCCGAGACGATCGCGCCCGGCCAYTCCGCCGCSGTGCTCGTCTGGGAGAACCAGTGGGCGGCCCCGTTCGGCACGGCAGTCCGCAAGGCCGGCGGCCAACTGGTGGCCAGCGGYMGGATCCCGACCCAGGCCGTCATCGCCGCCTTCCAGGCCGACGCCGASKCCTCCGAAGAAACGAAAGAAGGAGCCTGACATGCCACTGGCAGCACGACGCAGGCGCAGGACCGCCRCCGCCGTCGGCGGGGCCRTTGTSGTCGCCCACGGGATTAACCGTCGCGGTGACCGACGTGAGGACCGCCGGGACGACCGCGGCGACCGCCGGGAAGACCGCCGCGACCGCCGCGACTGACACCCACGACGGACACCACAGAGCCGGCTCCCGGCACCCTCAGGTGCGCATGACCCGTCCAGGGTMATGCGCACCGGTCTGATCGTGCGTTCTTGGCCCCGGACCTGTCAAAGTCACCAGTCATTTTCGTCTCGGCAGAGAAGTTCCATGGAATGCACGACGCTGAGAATATCCCTATGACTAAGGACGTCGACGGATCGTCGCAGACGTAGGACGGGTKAGGGAGGCCGGAGTCCCCGCGACCCACAGCACTGCACTCCGCAGGCGGCCGCGCCGGAGGACGGCCGTCCGGTGGTCTTTTTGCCGGTGTCTTGGCAGGCACCGGCGTCGTAACCTCGGGCCGCCAGTGGTGCCGCCGTCGGCGGCCAGGGGAGATCAGGTCGGTGGCGGCGGTGCCTGGCCGGCGGCGTACTCCTGCATCGGGACCAGGCCGGCGGCCCACGCTTTCATGACGGGGTCGATGATGCGCCAGGACTCCTCGGCTTCGTCGCCGCGGATGAACAGCATCGGGTCGCTGTGGAGCATCTGGAGGATCAGGTGGGCGTAGGCGGTGAACTGCGGCKGGGTCGTGGTGGCGTGGAGCTCCCGGACCTCCGCCGTCGTTTCGGGGCCGTTCAGGGTTGTGGAGAGCCGCACGTATGGCTCCTTAAGTCCGATCCTGAGCACATTGGGCTCGACGCCGGGCCACTGGTCTGTGAGGTACCCGGGCAGGGGACGAAAGTGGATGGCGATTTCGGCTGCGTCCTCGGCGAGGGCCTTGCCTGAACGCAGGGTGAAGGGTACGCCCGCCCACCGCGGGTAATTCACCTGTAGGGTCAGGGAGGCATATGTCTCGGTGTTGCGGCCGGGGTCGACGCCGGGTTCGTTGACGTAGGAGGGCACCTGTCTGGTGCCGATGCTCCCTTCGGTGTAGCGCGCGCGGATCGTGTCGCTGCGCATCCGTTGCGCCGTCGGCGTGGCCACAGTGCGGAGCGCTTCCACGCGGACATCCCGGAAGGAACGGGCGTCGATCCGGGCGGGCTGTTCCATGAGGACCAGCGCCATTGCCTCCATGAGGTGGTTCTGCACCATGTCTTTCATGGCCCCTGCGCCGTCGTAATACGTGGCACGGCCCTCGAGCGTCAGGCTCTCCAGCCAGCTGATGTCCACGCTCTCGATGTGCGTCGCGTTCCAKATCGGCTCGAAGACCCGGTTGAGGAACCTGAGGGCGACCACACGGCGGACGAGCTCGCTGGACAGGAAGTGATCGATCMGGAAGATCGTCGGCTCGGGCAACCTGAGGTGCAGGATCTCGTTCAGGTGCCGGGCCGACGCCAGGTCGTTGCCAAAGGGCTTCTCGATGGCCACCGCGTCCGAACTCCGCAGCTTGCTTCCCGCCRGGGCCATTAGGACGGGCTCGGACAGGGACGGGGGCAACGCGAGGTACACCAGGGTGTCGGGCCGGTCATCGCCGAGCAGGCGGCGGACGTCCTCGGCCCGCGTGACGTCGGCGGCCTGGAAAGTGAGCATTTGGATGACAGCTTCACKCGTGGACGCCGGGGCCGTGGAGTGCTGCTCCAGCCCAGCCGCAATGTGCTCGCGAAAGTCTTCGGTTGTCCACTCCGCGTTGGAMGCGCCGACGATCGTAAACCCCGGCGGCAGGAGACCGGCCTCCGCGATTTGGGCGATGGCGGGCAGCAGCAACCGGCTGGTGAGGTCGCCTGAAGCTCCCAGGAGAACCATTCTCTCGATCATGGGGTCGTCTCTTTCTCGATGKGTGCGCCGGGGTGGTGCGCCGGTGCTGGGAGGTCCGCGAGCCGCTCGGAGGGCCGGCCGGCCACGCCGGGGCGGCACCGGAAGATGGCGCCAGCCAAGGGCTGGGTGGCGCGGCTGTGTTCGTCCAGGTCGGTCCATGAGGTGGTGATGTAGAGGTCMTCTCCGTGGGGTCCGCCGAAGGTGACGGAGGTCGGGTTGCTGGTGGGTATCTCGACGGTTCCGTCGAGCGCACCGTCAGGACGGAACCGTCGGACTGCGCCGGCCCGCCCCAGCGCGACCCAGAGCATTCCGTCGTCGTCAACGGTCATGCCGTCCGGCCAGACCTGTTCGTCACTGAAGTCCAGGAAGCGGCGACGACCGGATAGCACGCCGGTGTCCGGCTCCAGGTCGAACACGTCAACGACGCACAGGGCGGTATCGGCGAGGTAGAGCCGCCCCCGCACCTCATCGAAGRCGGGCCCGTTGGAAATGGTCAGGCCGTCTACGACGCAATTGGCCTTGCCTGCCTCGACCCGATACAGCGCGGCACTGCCCGGACGCTTGTCGAACGCCATCGTGCCGACCCACGCCCTTCCACGGCTGTCGACCTTGATGTCGTTTGCGCGGTTCTCCGGCCTGTCCTGCTCGATCGGCACCCTCAGATCCAGCACACCGGTCGACCGGTCGAGGACGACCAACCCCTCAGGAGCTGCCACAACCGGCTCCCCGTGAGCGTCGAGGACCACACCGCCGGGTTGTCCGGCGGTGCTCCAGGAACTGTCGTTGCTGGACTCAGGGTCGAACCGGTGCACTCGCTGCCCGGTGATGTCGACCCACCACAGGGCAGCCGTGGCGGCGTCCCACAGCGGGCCCTCCGCGTGCTKGGCCCGTATGCTCAACGCGACGTCGACCGGCGTGTCACCCATGACGCGTACCTGCCCTTCACCCGGTTCGGCGGTTTAAATGTTTTCGAGGGCCCCGGGCAGCCGGGACAGATCGTCCTCAGCGTGGGCCACCATCGGCATGCCGCCGTGGCCCACGGTCAGGGGCGTCCGGTGATAGCCGTGGTAGGTCATCATCCCGCCGGAAAGCATGGCCACGTCCCGGAACCCGCTCTGCTTCAGGACGCAGTAGGCGATGTAGCTGCGGAACCCCGAGCGGCAATACGTGTAGACGGGCTTGTCGCGAGGCACCTCGTCAAGACGCTGGCGCAGCTCCGTGTAGGGGACGAGGATCGCTCCGGGGATGTGCCAGGCGTCGTACTCCGCCTGGGTACGGGTATCGAGAATGGTCACCCGGTCGGCGCATTCCGGGAACTCCTCGGGGTAGCAGAGGTCCACGTCGCCGCGCAGCAGGTTGGCGCCGATGAAGCCCGCCATGTTCACGGGGTCTTTCGCCGCACCGTACGGCGGGGCGTAGGCAAGTTCCAGATGCTCCAGATCGTAAATCGTCATCCCGGCGCGCAACGCGACTGCAAGGACGTCGATGCGCTTGTCGACGCCGTCCCAGCCGAGCACCTGCCCGCCCAAAAGCTTCCCGTCGGCCGGTGCGAACAGCACCTTCAGGAACAGTGGCGCGGTKCCGGGGTAGTACGCCGCATGGCCGTTCTGGTGGGTGTAGACCTTGCGGTACTCCATTCCCGCGGCGCGCAGCTCGGTCTCGGTCATGCCGGTGCCCCCGGCGGTCATCTCGAACACCTTGACGATAGCCGTCCCCTGCGTGCCGCGGTATGAACTGCTCCGGCCGGCGATCGTCTCCGCCGCGATCCGGCCTTGCCGGTTCGCCGGGCCTGCCAGCATCGAGAGCACCGGCTGGCCCGTGAGGAAGTGGGCGGTCTCCACGGCGTCACCGGCGGCGAGGACGTCGGGCGCGGAGGTGCGCATCTGCGCGTCGACGACGATGCCRCCGCGGGGGCCGATTTTCAGGCCGGCGTCCCGGGCCAGCGCCACGTTCGGGCGGGCACCGGATGCCATGACCACGACGTCGGCCTCCAGGGACGTGCCGTCGGAGAGGTCGAGCACCAACCGGTCGTTCTCCGTGCGGCGCACCGCCAACGCGGAGGTGCCGAGCCGAAGGTCCACGTCCTGGGTGCTGACGTGGTAGTCCAGGATCCGGGTCATCTCGGGGTCAAGCCACGGCATCAGCCGTTCAGTTCGCTCAACGACTGTCGTCTGCAACCCGCGAGCCCGGAACGCCTCGGTGAGTTCCAGCCCGATGTAGCTGCCGCCTACGACCACGGCGCTGGATGCCCCACTGTCCAGATGAGCAATGATCTGGTCCATGTCCGGGATGTTGCGCAAAACGTCGACCCGGGGGTCGTCCGCGCCCGGGATGGGAGGCCGGACCGGTTCCGCACCGGTGCATAGTACGAGCTTGTCGTAGGATTCCCGGTACGTCCGCCCATGTTCGTCGTCCTGAACCTCGACCTCCTTGGCGTCCAGATCGATGCGGACCACGTCTTGTCCGGTCCGGACGTCGAGCGCCAGGCTCTTGGCCAGGCTTTCGGGGGTCTGGAGCAGGAGGCTGCCGCGCTCGGGGATCGCCCCGCCGATGTGGTACGGCAGTCCGCAGTTGGCGAATGAGACGTAGTKGTCACGCTCGAGAATGACGATCTCGGCCGACTCATCGAGTCGTCTCAGGCGTGCCCCTGTCGACGCA
>NZ_JBFTHK010000246.1:0-5073 GCF_056394205.1 Arthrobacter sp. 10T413_2
GTAGAGGTGTGGACGCTCGCAGCCAGAATGTTGACGTGGTTTTCCGAGAGCACACGGGTGACGTCGGAGAGCAGCGACTTGCGGTCCAGCGCCTCGACCTGGATCTCCACCAKGAACACGCTGGATTGGGTCGGCGCCMAGTCCACTTCCACGATCCTGTCCGGCTGGTCCATCAGGCCGCTGACGTTGGTGCAGTCGGTCCGGTGAACCGAGACTCCCGAGCCGCGCGTGACGAACCCAAGGATCGGATCCGGCGGGACCGGCGTGCAGCACCGGGCCAGCTTCACCCAGACGTCGTCCACGCCGCGGACAACAACACCGGAATCGGAGAAACGGGCCTTGCTGACCTGCGTGGGGATGGAGACCTCGGTGAGGGCATCGTCCGGGTGCTCATTCCMGCCAAGGCTCTCCACGAGCCGCTCCATGACCGACTGCGCGGAGGTGTGGCCGTCGCCCACGCCGGCGTAAAGCCCGGAGATGTCCGCGTACTTGAAGTCCTCCGCGATTGCCGCCAGGGCGTCGTGGGTCATGAGCCGCTGCAGCGGAAGGTTCTGCTTGCGCATCGCCTTGGTGAGCAGGTCCTTGCCGCGGTCGATCGCTTCCTCGCGGCGTTCCTTGCTGAACCACTGCCGGATCTTGTTCCGGGCGCGGGCGCTCTTGACGAAGTGCTGCCAGTCCTGGCTGGGTCCGGCGCCCTCCGCCTTGGAGGTGAAGATCTCCACCCAGTCGCCATGGTTCAGTTCGCTGTTGAGCGGGACGAGCTTGCCGTTGACGCGTGCGCCAATGGTCCGGTGACCAACTTCGGTGTGCACGGCGTAGGCGAAATCCACCGGGGTGGAGCCGGCAGGCAGGGCCATGACCTCACCCTTGGGGGTGAAAACAAACACTTCGCGGGCGTTGATCTCAAAGCGCAGGGAGTCGAGGAACTCGCCGGGGTCCGAGGTTTCCTGCTGCCAGTCCACGAGGGAGCGCAGCCAGCCCATGTCGCCGTCGCGCGGGCTGCCGGGCCCCGCGGCCGTMCGGTTCGGCTGGTCCTTGTACTTCCAGTGGGCGGCCACACCGTACTCGGCCCGCCGGTGCATCTCATGGGTCCGGATCTGGATTTCCACGGGCTTGCCGCCGGGACCGATCACCGTGGTGTGCAGGGACTGGTACATGTTGAACTTCGGCATCGCGATGTAGTCCTTGAACCGCCCCGGGAGGGGGTTCCAGCGAGAGTGCATCGCGCCCAGGGCCGCKTAACAGTCCCGGACCGAATCGACCAGCACACGCACGCCCATGAGGTCGTTGATGTCGTCGAAGTCTTTATCGCGGACGATCATCTTTTGGTAGATCGAGTAGTAGTGCTTGGGCCGTCCGGTGATTGTTGCCTTGATCTTCGCGGCACGGAGGTCCTCGGTGATCTGGTTGCGGATGACGGCCAGGTTCTTCTCGCGCTCCGGGGTCCGGTCCCCCACCATGCGCACGATTTCCTCGTACACCTTGGGATAGAGGGCGGCGAAGGAGAGATCCTCMAGTTCCCATTTGATGGTGTTCATGCCGAGCCGGTGGGCCAGCGGTGCGAAGATTTCCAGGGTTTCGCGGGCCTTGCGCGCCGAGGACTCGGCCGAGACGAAGCGCCACGTACGGGCGTTGTGGAGCCGGTCGGCGAGTTTGATCATCAGGACGCGGATGTCCTTGGCCATGGCGACGACCATCTTGCGGACGGTCTCGGACTGGGCCGCCTCACCGAAGCTGACCTTGTCCAGCTTGGTCACGCCGTCCACCAGCATGGCCACTTCCGGGCCGAACTCGGCMTTGAGGTCGGCCAGCGTGTAGGAGGTGTCCTCGACGGTGTCGTGCAGCAGGGCTGCGGCCAGCGTGGTGCCGCTGAGGCCGAGTTCGGCGAGGATKGTGGCCACCGCCACCGGGTGCGTAATGTACGGGTCGCCGCTCTTGCGTTTCTGGCCACGGTGGCAGCGCTCAGCCACCACGAAGGCGCGCTGGATGAGGTCGAAGTCTTCTTTGGGGTTGTTGGCCCGGACGGTGCGCAGCAACGGCTCCAGGATCGGAGAGTAAGCGGGGGCTCCGCGGCCCGTCAGTCGGGCAAGGCGTGACCTTGTGCGTTCACGCCGTCCGGGGAACGTGGGCCGGGCGCCCGAATTATCGACCGGCACGGGAACATCAGGACGTCCGGGAGCCACAAGGCCAGTTTGAGAACTCTGGCCTTGGCCCTTGCCCGCAGGTGCCTCCGGCACCGGCGTCGAACGTTCTTCCAATGGAACACCTCTCGCGACCGGTTAATTATTCAAGTGTATTCCCGCAGCAGGATACTTCGATAACCGGCCCGGATACGGCGGCGGGCCGGAGGTCGTCCCCAAGGACGTTCTCCGGCCCGCCGGTGATGCGCTTGAGCCTCCGCCTAGGCGGTGGCGGCGGATTCCTGCGCGGCGGTCTTGGCGGCCGCTTCCGCGCGCCGCTGTTCCACCCGCTTGGCCTGCTTGACCAGTTCAGGTTCGCCCTGCCGCAACGAGGCGTACAGCGGCGCCGCKATGAAGATCGTGGCGGCCGTGCCGACAAGGATGCCCACGAACAGCGCCAGGGACAGGTCCCGCAGGGTCCCGGCACCCAGCAGACCGGCGCCGATGAAGAGGATCGCGGCGACCGGAAGGATGGCTACCACCATGGTGTTGATGGAGCGGACCAGGGTCTGGTTGATGGCCAGGTTGACCTCTTCGGCGAAGGTCCTCCGGGTGGAGGCCTGCATGTCCGAGGTGTTCTCCCGGATCTTGTCGAACACCACCACGGTGTCGTACAGCGAGTAGCTGAGAACGGTCAGGAAGCCGATGATGGCMGACGGCGTCACCTCGAAGTCACTGAGCGCRTAGACTCCGGCGGTCATGAACAACGTGACAGCCATGCCGGCAAGTGCCGAGAGCGACATCTTCCAGGTCCGGAAGTAGAGCGCCATCAGGACGGCGGCGAGGCCGACGAAGATCGCCAGGCCCATGAGGGCCTGCTTGGTGACGTCGGCGCCCCAGGTGGGGCCGACGAAGGTCGACGTCACCTCGTTGTCGGTCACACCGTAGGCCTTGGTCAGGCCTTCCTTGATCTGYAGCGTCTCGTMATCGGACAGCTTGTCCGTCTGGATGCGCATGGTATTGCCGGCGACGTTGGCCACGCGTGGCACGGACCCCGCCACGACGTCCTTGACGGCTTTCTCGCCGCGGGACGCATCCGTGTTCTGGACGTTKGACACCGTGAACTCGGAGCCGCCACGGAATTCAATGCCGAGGTTGAAGCCGCCCTTGGCAACCGGAATCAGGATGGACAGGGCAACGGCGATCCCGGCAATCAGGAACCAGATCTTCCGGTAGCCGACGAAGTCGTACGAGCGTTTGCCCGTGTAGAGCTCATTGCCGAACGTTGAGAAGTTGACCATTTACTTGCCCTCCTTGGACGCGCTCTTGGAGGTACCGGCGAGCTGTGCCTGTTGTGCCTGTTCCTGCTTTTCGGCGAGGCGGCGTTCTGCGATAGTCATCCGGCGCTCGGCTTCTGCGGCCGCACCGGTGTTCTTCGCGCGCACCACCGCCACGGGCTTGTCTTCCGGAGTACGGATCCGGCCGGCCCCGCGGTAGAGCGGGACAGCACCCAGGCGCTTCGGATCCAGACCCGAGAACCTGTGGCCCTCGCCGAAGAACTTGGTCCGGGCCAGCAGCTGCAGGGTGGGGTGGGTGAACATGAAGACGACGATGAGGTCGGCGATCGCGGTGAGACCGAGGGTGAAGGCGAAGCCAC
This sequence comes from Arthrobacter sp. 10T413_2, assembly GCF_056394205.1. Taxonomy (NCBI): domain Bacteria; kingdom Bacillati; phylum Actinomycetota; class Actinomycetes; order Micrococcales; family Micrococcaceae; genus Arthrobacter; species Arthrobacter sp. 10T413_2. Next base: position 3,778 of record NZ_JBFTHK010000246.1, read on the forward strand.
GGACGTTGCCCACGGCCACGAAGAACAGCACCACGGCAGCGAGGAGGTTCACGGCCTTGGACGCGAGGATGGTGCGCTTGGCCCGCTTCCAGCCGTTCTCCACGGCCGAGACCAGGCCGCGGCCTTCGCGGAGCTCATCGCGGATGCGTTCGAAGTAGACGATGAACGAGTCGGCMGTCTGGCCGATGGCCACGATCAGACCGGCGACGCCGGCGAGGGAAAGCCGGTAGTTTTCCGTCCAGCCCAGGATGGCGATGGCCAGGAACGTGAGCACACCGGCGATCACGAGGGACGCCAGCGTCACGAAGCCCAGTGCCCGGTACTGGAACAGCGAGTAGACCGCTACCAGGAGGAGCCCGATAAGGCCGGCGAGCATGCCCATGCGAAGCTGCTCCCCGCCGAGGGTTGCGGAGATCTGCTGTTCKCTTTGGATTTCGAAGCTGATCGGCAGGGCGCCGAAACGGAGCTGATCGGAGAGGGCCTTCGCGGAATCCTCAGTGAAGCCGCCGGTGATCTGCGGGCGGCCGTCGGTGATGACAGCCAGGGAACGCGGGGCGGAGATGACCTGGTCGTCCAGGACGATGGCGAACTGGGACTTCGGATCCGAGCCCGACTCACCGCCGCCGGCGGCATAGAACTGGTACAGGCGCTGGGTGACGTCCTTGAACTTGGCGGTACCCTCATCATCGAACTGGATGTTGACGGCCCATTCGTTGGTCACGGCACCCTGGGCGCCGCGCTGCAGCTGGAACGAGGAGGACTTGATGTTCGAGCCCTTGACTTCCACCGGACCGAGGATGTACTTAATCGCCGGCGACTTCGCCGAGGCCGGCTGGCAGGTCACCAGCGGCTTGGTCGGGTCGGAGCGCTGCTGCTTGTCCTGCGAGGGGTTGTCACAGTCGAGCGCCTCGAACTGCTTGTAGATCTCGGGGGTAACCCAGTTCTCGTCGCTGCTGTTGGCAGGCGCGGCCGTCGGCTTGGGCAGCTGCGCCTCCGGGGTCCGGGACGCCTCGGGGACCGCTGCGCCGGGGCCAGCCTGGATAACGGGGCGGAAGTTCATGTCGGCGGAAGCCTGGATCAGGGCGCGGGTTTCCTTGGCAGGAGTTCCCGGGAGGCTGACCACGACGTTGCGGCMGGACTGCGTGCTGATTTCCGCTTCCGCGACGCCCGAGCCGTCCACGCGCTGACGGATGATCGCCACGGCCTGGTTGAGCTGATCTTCGGTAATGCCCGAACMACCCTCAACCTTGGGCGCCAGGATCATCTGGGTGCCGCCTTCAAGGTCCAGGGCGAGCT
>NZ_JBFTHK010000247.1:0-5065 GCF_056394205.1 Arthrobacter sp. 10T413_2
GCGCCCCGTCCGTGGCTTCGTCCGGGGCTCCGTCCGGGGCCGGCAGCCACGTCTCGAGTTTKCGGATGAGCCACCGCAGCAGGGCGATCCCCACGAGTGCCACGAGCACCGGGACGGGGATGGCGTTCGCGGTCAGGTCGGCCCGGCTCAGGACGGCCACGAGGCCCACGGCGCCGAAGACCGCGATGACGGCCACCCCGGCGAATCGGCGCCGCACTTCCAGGACCCCGGACAAGGCGGCGAGCGCGGCGATGACCAGTGCCATGCCACCGAGGAGCGCCAGTTTGTCCGCGGTACCAAAGACGGAGATGACCCATTCTTTGACGCCCGGCGGGACGGCATCGATCACTGCCCCGCCCACGGCCGTCACGGGAGAAACCGTGGGGCTCACCAGGCTTGCCGTGAGTTCGCCGAGCACCACTGCGGTCCCGACGGCCACCAGTCCGGCCGCGGCGGCCCACAGGTCCCGCGTCCGCCGCTGCTTGGAACGGTCTTGCCTCGGCCGACCTTGCTTGGTCTGCGGTTGCCTGGACTGCGGCTGCTTGGACTGCTGCACCTGCGTTCCGGCGCGTTGCTGGTCCTGACCGGTAGTTTCCTTATCCATGGCCTTGCCCGTGTCCTCATCCGTTGCTTGGGCCGTGTCGTGGTCCATCCGCTTGTGCAGGTCCTTGTCCATTTCGGCCCCCTGTCCGCCCGGGCCCGCGCCGCGGTTCACTGCGCGCGTCCGGTGTGAAGCGTCTCGTCCGCCGGGTCCGGCGGATGCCTGTCCCGTTCCCCGCCCGCMGAGGACGCGCCGGTCGCGAGGCCGCCAGCGGACGGAACGTCCGCCGGGGATGCCAGCACCGCCGTCGCGTGGCCGGCCGTCTCGTGGCCGGAGGCCTCCCTGACAGGGACTTCCCTGCCCGGGACCTCCTGTCCGGGAAGCAGCAGCGAGAAGCGGCATCCGCCGTCGACGTTCTCCACGGTGACGGTCCCCTCATGGGCCTTGACGATTCCGGCGACGATGCTCAGACCAAGCCCGGCCCCGCTGTAGCGCAACGTGCCTGCCGGCTCGTCCGCCCCTGGCGCCCCCGCGTCGTCCGGAGCGGGCAGGCGGCCTGCCGGGCGCCGGGCGGGATCCTTTTGCCAGCCGGTCTCGAAGACATGCGGCAGGTCCTCTTCGGGGATCCCGCCGCAGCCGTCGGTGACGGCGACGACGGCCCGGTCCCCTTCCCGCCCCACTTCGACGGTGACGTGGGAGCCCGGCGGGCTGTGGACGATGGCGTTGAGCACGACGTTCCGGATGGCGCGTCCCATCGAGGGGCCGTCGGCGAGAGCCAGGCACTCGCGCMGGCCGCCGCCGTCGAGCGTGACGCCATGCTGCTGCGCCAGCGCGGCGAGGTCGGCGATGGCGTCGCTGGCGAGGTCGTACAGGTCCAGCGGCTCGGCTTTGAGCCGCATGGTCCCGGCATGKAGCTTCGACAGTTCCAGGAGGTCGTTGACCATGCCCGCCATGAGGTCCGTCTGTGCAATGATCTTGCGGTAATAGCCGGGGACATCCGATGCCATGCCGTCTTCCAGCGCCTCGGTCATGGCCCGCATGCTCGCCAGCGGCGTCCGGAGGTCGTGGGAGATCCAGCTTACGAGTTCGCGGCGGGCGTTCTCGACGGCGGCCTCCCGCTGCCGGGACGCCTCCAGCTTCCGGCTGCTGGAGTCGAGCTCCGCGGCGAGGGCGGCCAGTTCGTGGCTCATCACCGGGGACTGGATCCCCGGGCTCTCGCCGCGGCCGATGCTCCGGGCGGCTTCGACCAGTTCCCTGGCGTTCCGCGACACCCGCGATCCCAGCACCAGGGCGATGGCAACGGCCACCGCAGAGGCCACGGCCAGGACGTACCACATGACCTCGAGGTCCCGGGCCGAGATGAACATGGCGTTGAAGGCGCTGACCATTCCGGCGATCAGGACCGCCACGGCGGCGAGGACCACCACACAGATCTGCACCGCGAAGGAGGCCTTGCGMAGCGGTTTCAGCACGAGCAGGGATGCCGCGCCGATCACGGCGCCCCATGCMACGGCCCAGCCGATAATGGTCAGGAGTTCAGAGGTCTGCACCGGCGGTTTCTTCCTCGTCGCTGGGGTCCAGCCGGTAGCCGACGCCCCAGACCGTTTTCAGGATGGCGGGGCGGGTGGGGTCGTCCTCGATCTTCTCGCGCAGCCTGCGCACGTGGACCGTCACCGTCGAGAGGTCGCCGTAATCCCAGCCCCAGACGGCCTTCATGAGCTCTTCGCGGCTGAAGACCTGGCGGGGACGGCGCAGCATGAAGGCCAGCAGGTCGAATTCCCGCGCGGTCAGCGCCAGGGGCCGKCCGTGGCGGGTGACCGTACGCGCGGCCGGGCTGAGGTCGAAGCCGCCCACTTCGATGGAGGGCTCGGGACTGAATTCTGGGATGCTCCGGCGCAGGACCGAGCGGACGCGCAGGACCAGTTCGCGGGGCGAGAACGGTTTGGTGACGTAGTCGTCCGCGCCGGCTTCCAGGCCCAGGATCCGGTCGTCCTCGGTGCCCAGGGCCGTGAGCATGATGACCGGAACACTATGTTCTGCCCGCAGCCGGCGGCAGACTTCCACGCCGTCCAGGCCTGGCAGCATCCGGTCCAGCAGGACAAGGTCCGGCCGGCGTTCGGCGGCCAGGCGGAGGGCCGTGAACCCGTCGGCGGCGAGGACCACTTGGAATCCCGCCTGGACGAGATAGTCGCGGACCACCCCGGCGATGGTCGGCTCGTCTTCGACGAGGAGGATGCGCCGGTACTCCGTTGCGTCCGGGGCCGGCTGGGTCGTGTTCACGCTTCCAGCATAGGTTCGCGGCCGCGCCGCGGGCAGGCATCCGAAGCCCTGCCGGACATCGTTCCCGAAGACGTAATATCCCTGCCGTCACGCGGCTGTGACGTCTGCCTCGGGGTGGCGTAGCCTGACTCTATGACAGTTCAACTGGGTATGCCCCAGCCCCGCGAKGCAGGCAGTCCCGGAACAKGCACGCCTGCCGCAACCGCGCTGTCCGGGCGCCCGCACGGCCTGCCTGCCGGGCTCGTCGATCGTTACGGCCGCCGCGCCACGGACATGCGCTTATCGCTGACGGACAAGTGCAACCTGCGCTGCACGTACTGCATGCCGGCCGAGGGCCTGGAGTGGCTGTCCAAGCAGGCGGTGATGTCCGCCGAGKAGATCGTGCGGATCGTGCGGATCGGCGTCGACATGCTGGGCGTGCGCGAACTCCGGCTGACCGGCGGCGAGCCGCTGGTGCGCGCGGATCTGCTGGACATCATCTCCGCGCTCCGCCAGGCCCACCCTGAKCTGCCGATCTCYATGACCACCAACGCCGTCGGCCTGGACAAGAAGGCCGCCGGGCTCAAGGCGGCGGGACTCTCCCGGATCAACGTCTCCCTCGATTCCCTGCACGAGGAAACCTTCGCCAAGCTGACCCGCCGCCCCTTCCTGGACAAGGTCCTCGCCGGCGTGGACGCCGCCTGGGCTGCGGGCCTGGGTCCGGTCAAGCTCAACGCCGTGCTCATGCGCGGCATCAACGACGCCGAGTCGCCGGCCTTGCTGGCCTGGGCGCTGGACCGCGGCTATGAGTTGCGCTTCATCGAGCAGATGCCGCTGGATGCGGACCACGGCTGGACCCGCCGGAACATGATCACCGCTGCGGAGATCCGCGGGCTGCTCTCCACCGACTACGTGMTCAGTTCCGACCCGCGGGACCGCGACGGCGCCCCGGCGGAACGGTTCGAAGTTCGCGCACGCGTTCCCGGCACCGACGAGGCCACCGGCCCCGTGCTCGGCACCGTGGGCATCATCGCCTCCGTTACGGAGCCATTCTGCTCGGACTGCCGCCGCACGCGCATCACTGCCGAAGGCAAGATCATGAGCTGCCTGTTCTCGCGCGAGGAAGTGGACCTGCTGGGGCTGCTGCGCGAGGGGGCAAGCGACGAACAACTGGCCGAACGCTGGCAGKATGCCATGTGGATCAAGCCCAAGGCCCACGGCATGGACCATGTAGGGCTCGACGCCCCCGACTTTGTCCAGCCGGACCGCAGCATGAGCGCCATCGGAGGCTGACTTTTTCGTGAACGTACGCTACTTCGCTGCCGCGCGCGCTGCCGMCGGCGTGGATGAAGAACGCTTCGACCTCGCCGACGGCGACACCCTCGCCTCGCTGCTTGAGGCGATCCTCGCCGTCKAACGCCCCGAGCCGCCGGCCGGTACGCCGCCGCTGGCACGCATCCTGTCCCGTTCCAGCTTCCTGCTCAACGAGGTGGCCGTGCGTGACCATGCAAAGACACTCAGGCAGGCCGACGTTGTGGACGTGCTGCCGCCGTTCGCCGGCGGCTAAGCTTCCACGGCCCGACGCATCGGCTAACCTMAGGCCGGGATGGAGGCGCCTTCTGGGACGCGGCGGCAGACGGTGGTCATGAAGKGGGTGAAMTCGCTMGCCTTGCCCAGGCGGAGCTCGGCGGCGTGCGTCAGGACGCCGTCGTCCACCCGGAAGGTGTGCCGTGCGGTGCCGCGGTCGCTGCGCCGTTCCACGGTCAGGGTGCCGGCTTCCCAGCTGGCAYGCGCGGGCGCCTCGGGCGGCAGCCCCATGCTGTTGACGTGGTACCAGAAGGTGTCGGGGCGGTCCGGGTCCATTGTGAAGACGCCATGGCCTTCGGAACGGGATCCGTCTTCATCCGTGTGGCGGTAGCTCTGTGTCACAGCCAGCCCGGCGGCCGCCGGAGAGAAGATGATCTCGGATTCCGCGCTGCGCGCCGGACCCCATGCGGTGGCCTCCCAGTGTGTGGTCCCCGTCCACCGGCCCAGGAAAGGCTCTAGCGCTGTGCATGCACTGCCTGGCAGTGGCCGGTCCACAGTTCCTCCCAAGTGGAGTCCCTCCCGAGTGACCCCGCCACCATCATCACKCCGTGCCTGCGCCGGTGTAAAGACCGGCGATTTACAAAGCTAGAGCCCGAACGTCTCGGTTTCCTCAAACGGACCCACCACCGTGACGGTCCGCGGGGCGGCCGCGAGCTGACGGGCGAGCTCCTGGACTTC
>NZ_JBFTHK010000248.1:0-5040 GCF_056394205.1 Arthrobacter sp. 10T413_2
GCACAGGTCTGCGCGGTCCACAGATCCACGGGTAGAGGTCCACGGGAGCACCATGAAACACCAGCAGCCGAGCCTGAAGTTCCTTGGTGCCACCGACACCGTCACCGGGTCCCGCTACCTGATCGACGCCGGCGGCCGGCGCTTACTGGTGGACTGCGRGCTCTTCCAGGRCTACAAGCGCAGTCGCGAGCGCAACCGGACGCCCTTCCMGGTGCCGCCGCGGTCCATCGACGCCGTGGTGCTGACCCATGCGCACCTGGACCACACCGGCTACGTCCCGGCGCTGGTCCGGGACGGATTCGGCGGCCCGGTCTACGCCACGGACGGCACTACCGATCTGTGCAAACTCATCCTCCCGGACAGCGGCCACCTGCAGGAGGAAGAGGCCAGGTATGCCTMGCAGCGGGGGTCGTCCGCGCACGATCCCGCGATCCCGCTCTACACGGCCGCCGACGCCGTAGCGTCCCTCAACAGATTTAAAATCCGGGACTTTGACGATCCCCTTGACCTCGGCGGCGGCATGGAGTTGACGTTCGTGCCGGCCGGACACATCCTCGGCGCCGCCCAGGTCCGCGTCCGTCTCGGCTCCCAGTCCGTGCACTTCACCGGAGACCTGGGCCGCGCCGATGACCCCTTCATGTACCCCCCGCGGCCGCTCGGTGAAACGGGGATCCTRGTGACCGAATCAACCTACGGCAACCGGAAACACTCCACGGAGGATCCGGAGAAGCAATTGGGGGAGATCATCAACCGCGTCGCGAAGCGCGGCGGCGTCATCATGTTCGCCGCGTTCGCCGTCGGCCGGGCCGAAACACTCATGCTGTACCTGTCCCGGCTCCTGCGCAAGGGCGCGATTCCGCGCATCCCGGTGTACCTGAACAGCCCCATGGCCATCGACGCCTCCGAAATGTACCAGCGCCACCCCGAGGAACACCGACTCAAGCGCGAGGAATTCGTGGACATGTACAAGCTGGCCAAGGTCACCCGCAGCGTGGACGAGTCCAAGCTCCTGAACCTGCGCGGCGGCCCCATGATCATCATCTCGGCCAGCGGCATGCTGACCGGCGGCCGGATCCTGCACCACGTCGCGGCGTACGGCCCGGACCCGAAAAACGCCATCATCCTCAGCGGCTACCAGGCCGGCGGCACGCGGGGAGCCACCCTGGCCGCCGGCGAACGGGAGCTGCGCATCTACGGGGAGGACATCAAGATCCGGGCCGAAGTGATCCAAATGGAAAGCCTGTCCGCGCACGCCGACGCCGACGGCATCATTGCGTGGATGAAAGCGGCAGCGAAGGAGYCTCGCATGACCTACATCACGCACGGCGACCCMGATGCGTCCGATGCCCTGCGCATCAGGATCAAGCGCGAACTCGGCTGGCGGGCCCGGGTACCCGAGCATCTGGAGTCGATCGACATTGAGGATCCGCGATGAATCCGGTTGCCGTCACCCGCACCTCAGTGCTGAAGGAGATCCATGACCTCGCCCGGCCGCTGAAAAGCGATCGCGACCTCAACGGCCTGGTGCGGCGGGCCGCCGACTGCCGTTTCGTCGCCATCGGCKAGGCGTCCCACGGCACCCACGAGTTCTACACCTGGCGCGACACCCTCAGCCGGCGTCTCATTGCCGAGGAGGGGTACAACTGGATCGGGGTGGAAGGAGACTGGCCGGACTGCTGGCGCATCAACCGGTGGGTCCGCGGCCAGGACGGCAAGGACCAGGGAGTGCACGCCCTGCTGGCCGGTTTCGAACGGTGGCCCACCTGGATGTGGGCCAATGAGGAAATCGCGGCGTTCCTGGACTGGCTGCGCACCTGGAATTCCGGCCGGCCCCTGGACAAGCGCGTGGGCTTCTACGGCCTGGACGTCTACTCGCTGTGGGATTCGCTGCGCGAAATCATCGGCTGGCTGCAGGAAAACGTCCCGGACGCCGTGCCCGCGGCCATGCGCGCCTGGCAATGCTTCTCGCCGCACCACGAGGACCCGCACCAGTACGCCTGGAGCACGCGGCTGGTTCCGCAGTCCTGCGAGGCCGACGTCGTGGCCCTCCTGACCGAGGTCAGGAACCGGGTCTTCAGCCCCGGCCCCCACGACGAGGACGCCTTCGACGCCGTCCAGAACGCCGAGGTCGCGGCCAACGCCGAGCACTACTACCGCATCATGGTCCGCGGCGACCGGCAGTCCTGGAATGTCCGCGACCACCATATGGCGGACACCATCGACCGTGTCAGCCGGCACCTCGGGCCGGCGTCGAAGGGCCTGATCTGGGAGCACAACACGCATGTCGGGGATGCGCGGGCCACCGACATGGCGCAGGACGGCCTGGTCAACGTCGGGCAGCTGCTGCGGGAACGCCACGCGGGCGAGGGGGTGCTCCTGGTCGGTTTCGCCGGGCACCGGGGTTCCGTGATCGCCGCCGACGCGTGGGGCCGGCCGGAGCGCATCCTCACGGTGCCGGAAGCACGTCCGGGCAGCCACGAAGACTTCCTGCATCAGGCCCTCGGCGTGCCGTCCGTGCTGGAGTTCGGTGACGACAGGACCGGGCCGTGGCTTTCGACGTKGCTCGGACACCGGGCGATCGGCGTCGTGTACCACCMGGAGCGGGAGGCGGGGAACTACGTTCMGACCCGGATGGGGGAGCGCTACGATGCCCTCATCTGGCTCGAGCACACCGCGGCACTGCGTCCCGTGCACCATGAGGGGCCGCCCCGGGAACCGGAATTGGAGACGGAGCCAACAGGTTTCTAGGCCGTGTAATTGKGCCGTGTCATCAGGCCCGCTGGCGGGTCCACCTGCAGATCCACGTGCAGGTCCGCAGCGCGGCGCGGGGCCTTAAGGCCCYAACCMGGCCCATGACGGGCGCGGGACACTGAAGGTGCCAGCCGGCTGTCGGCACTGCCGCCCGATCATGCACTACAGGCACCACCCAACTCAGATGTTTGGCGGTGCAGCCATCAAGCAGTGCAGGGATCATGCGGTCTATAGACAATGCGGTGTGTAGCTGCCGGTTCAGATCACGCGATGGAGAAGAGCAGGATTCAGAATGAGCAAAGCAATCGTCGTCGGTATCAACGGGTCTGCGGGCAGCGACGCCGCCTTGACGTGGGCCCTTCAGCGGGCGGCCCGGGACAAGCTTCCKGTCATCGCCCTCCACGCGGTGGATGACCGCTGGTTGTCCCCTGATTTCCAGTACCACGAGCTCATCCGCGAATCGGGGATGGAACTGCTTGAGAAAGCGAAGGCGAGCGCCAGCGAGCAGTCCCMTGGCGTCGAGGTGGACATCCAGCTCCGTCACGGCAGCGGAGGATCGGTGCTGCGGGATATCTCCAAGGAAGCAGCCATGATCGTCGTGGGCGGCCATGAAAAACATCACCTCGACGGCGGCCCAGTGACGGACCGCGCCCTGCAGGTCGTCKCCGCCTCGGACTGTCCGGTGGCCGTCATCCCCGCAAAACCTGGCGCCGGGGCCAAAGGCGTCGTGGTCGGCGTGGACGGTTCCGAGGAGTCGCTGCAGGCCGTGGCTGTCGCTGCCGCGGAAGCTGACCTTGGCGGAGACGAGCTCACCGTGGTCCTCGCGTTCAAGACCCCTGCCCGGTGGGTCGAGAAACAGCTGCCGTCCAGCGGCCTCGCCGAGAGCATGGTCGAAGAGAACCGGATCGTGCTMGCCGAGTMGGTGGCCGGGCTCGGCGACAAGTACCCCGACCTTGTGGTCCATCAGCGACTCGAGACGGACACCCAGCCGGCGAAGGCCCTCGTGGACACCGCTGCGGACGCCAGGGTGCTGGTGATCGGTAGCCGCGGCCGCGGCGGGCTCTCCCGCACGGTGCTCGGCTCCACAGCGCACGCCGTCTTGCTGAACGTTCCGTGCCCCACCATCGTCACGCGGGTGCACAAGGTCAAGCACGGGGACTGACGCCCGGCAAGTCCTTGCAACCCGATGAGTACCGGCCGGGAAGCCCCCTCTGCGGAGGGGGCTTTCCGCCGCCGCCGACGGATGGGAGGATGTTGCCGTGGACCCCTTCTACAATTTCGTCTCCCATTTTTGGTGGCTCGTCTTTCCCATGAGCGGACTGATGGGCGGGTGGGCCCGGTCCTGGTCCAAAGCCACTGAACGCCGGCACCGGCGCCGGATGGAGCTCTACACAATCAAGAACCAGGCCGCGCAGGCGGAACAGGCCAGCCAGGCCCAGGTCCTGGCCCTCATGAATGCGCACGACGCCGTGAACAGGCGCTGGCTCGACTACGAACTCGACGTCGGGAAGCTGATCGACTACCCGGTCATGACCGATGTCCGGGAGCCGCTCACGGTGGCTTTCCTGCGGGCCAAGCGTGAGGCCGACGGTCTGCGGCCCGCCGCCCCCGGTGACCTGAGGACTGCGGCCCGTTTGGCGGAGTACCGGGCMGCAGTCACCAGTTTCGAGATCGCCTTCGACATCGCGGAACGCGAAGCGAAGCGGATCAGGGACAGCAAATTCACCGGCCCGGAACGCCAGCGTCTGGAGACTGCCCGGAAGCTCCTGAGGATCGCCTMGGACGCCGMGGCGACTCCCGCCGAACGGCAGACGGCCTACAGACGCGCACGCCGTGAACTCGACGGGCTCATCGTGCTGCCGGAGGCCACGCTCGCCGCGCTCGAGGACAAGATTGCTTCAATGCTCGACGCCGGTCCCGCGCCTKAGGCGCGCCGGTCCGTCTGAGCAGCACCCCTGCCGGGGCAGTGCTCCCGGTCCACCTCTCTGTGACGAGGATMGCCTGGCGGCCCTGAGGGCCGGCTTCCTCCGGGAAGGGCGGAATTTAGGGTCTTCCGGCATGTTTTGCGCTGCTGTCTTTCCCACGTACCATCGATAAGGTTTCAAGCTGCGTTCGTGGCCACTGAGCATTCATCCGGATAGGCATGAGATGATTGTTTGTGGCCATGCGGMACCGGGGAAGTGGAACTGCTGACCGTGGACACTGCAGATTGGGCAACAGGTGGAAATCACCGTAATGGTGGCGCTAGTAGTATTGCTGGCGCTGTTCTTCGACTTCACCAATGGATTT
>NZ_JBFTHK010000249.1:0-4988 GCF_056394205.1 Arthrobacter sp. 10T413_2
GGCGACGTCGTACACGCTGGCGTGCTTGCGGTGCACGGCGCCGAAGGCGTCATCGACGAACGCGCCGTTGTCGCCGGTGAGGGCGACGAGCTCGTCCGCGAAGKCGCCGCGTTCGGCGTCGTCCTTGGAGGTCTCCCGGGCGTYGAAACGCACATTTTCCAGGACGAGCACCTCGCCGTCCTGGAGTGCGGAGGACAGCTCCTTGGCCGACTCGCCGACCGTGTCGCCGGCAAGGGTGACCTTGAACCCGGCAAGCTCGGCCAGCCGCGTGGCGGCCGGCTTGAGCGAGTACTTGTCTTCGGGGGCGCCCTTGGGGCGGCCCAGGTGTGCTGTGACCAGCACGCGGGCACCGGCGTCCGTGAGCTTCGCCAGCACTGGCAGGGAGGCCTTGATGCGGCCGTCGTCAGTCACTGTAGAGCCGTCGAGCGGCACGTTCAGGTCACTTCTGACCAGAACGTACCGCCCGCGGACACCATCAGCGATCAGTTCGTTGAGGGTGTGGAATGTCATGAGTCTTACCCTAGCCCAGCTTGGACGCGACAAGCTCCGTGAGGTCCACGAGGCGGTTGGAGTAGCCCCATTCGTTGTCATACCAGGACACAACCTTGACCTGGTTKCCGATCACCTTGGTCAGGCCGGAGTCGAAGATGGACGATGCCGGGTCGCCGACGATGTCCGAGGAGACGATGGGCTCGTCGGTGTAGGTCAGCAGGCCCTTGAGTTCTTCGCTCTCGGAGGCTGCCTTGAGGGCCGCGTTGACTTCCTCGACGGTGGTTTCGCGGGAAACCGTGACGGTCAGGTCCGTGGCCGAGCCGGTGGGGACCGGGACGCGGATGGCGTAACCGTCCAGCTTGCCCTTGAGCTCCGGCAGGACCAGGCCGATTGCCTTGGCCGCACCCGTGGAGGTGGGGACCATGTTGATGGCGGCGGCGCGGGCGCGGCGGAGGTCGTTGTGCGGGCCGTCCTGCAGGTTCTGGTCGGCGGTGTACGCGTGGATGGTGGTCATCAGGCCGCGCTCGATGCCGAAGGCGTCGTTGACAACCTTGGCCAGCGGGCCGAGGCAGTTGGTGGTGCAGGAAGCGTTGGAGATGATGTGGTGCGCAGCGTCGTCGTACAGTCCGTCGTTGACGCCCATCACGATCGTGATGTCCTCKCCGGAGGCGGGGGMGGAGATCAGGACCTTCTTGGCGCCGGCGTCGATGTGCTTCTGCGCGTCGGCGGCCTTCGTGAAGAAGCCGGTGGACTCGATGACGATGTCAACGCCGAGCTCGCCCCAGGGCAGCTTGGCGGGATCGCGCTCGGCGAGGACCTTCACGGTCTTGCCGTCGACGACGATGTTGCCGTCCTTAACCTCGATGGATTCCGCCAGGCGGCCGCCCACGGAGTCGTACTTGAAGAGGTGAGCGAGGGCTTCCGGGCTCGTGAGGTCGTTGACTGCAACGATCTCAAGGTCGGCGCCCTGTGCGAGGGCGGCGCGGAAGTAGTTGCGGCCGATACGGCCAAAGCYGTTGATGCCAATACGGGTCGTCACGTTTTCAGTCTCCTTGGTGCTCTTGCGAGCACGACTAGTTGAGAAGGCGTTCAAGCCAACTAACAGATCCCGCACGCCATTGGGCAGAGATAATTACCAGATCGGAGGACGACCAGCCACGTTGCTGAAGGCTAACCGCCTTCCGTGATCCATCTTACGTTTAACTGGGACTGCCCCCGCAAGTGCGGGGGCAGTCCGTCCACATTTCGGGCCGAACCGGCCGTAATGTGAGCTTTGTTACAAACAGGAGTCGGTCAGCTCACGCTTACAGCGTGATGAGGCCCGTCGCGTTCTTGCGGGCGGCGTCGAAGCGCTTGGCGACGTCGGCCCAGTTCACGATGTTCCAGAACGCCTTGACGTAGTCGGCCTTGACGTTGACGTAGTCCAGGTAGAAGGCGTGCTCCCACATGTCCAGCATCAGCAGCGGAGTGGTGCCGAGTGCGACATTGCCCTGCTGGTCGTAGAGCTGCTCGATGACCAGGTTGCCGCCGATCGGCTCGTAGGCCAGGAAGCCCCAGCCGGAGCCCTGCAGGCCCAGCGCCGCGGCGCTGAACTGGGCACGGAAGGCGTCKAACGAGCCGAAGGCGTCGTCGATGGCTGCCGCKAGCTCGCCTTCGGGCTTGTCGCCKCCGTCCGGGGAGAGGTTCTTCCAGAAGACGGTGTGGTTGATGTGGCCGCCGGTGTGGAACGCGAGGTCCTTGGAGAGGCGGTTGATGTTGGCGAAGTCGCCCTTCTCGCGCGCCTCGGCCAGCTGGGCGAGGGCGTTGTTGGCCCCGGCCACGTAGGCCGCGTGGTGCTTGCTGTGGTGCAGCTCCATGATCTTCGCGGAGATGTGCGGCTCCAGCGCTGCGTAGTCATAGTCGAGCTGAGGCAATACGTACTCGGTCACAAAATCMTCCAATGTCGTGGACGGGTTGTCCGGTTCGGTAACTMTCGGATTGTGCATCCGGATGCCGGGCATCCGGAAATCTGTTCTTGATTCTAAGTGACGCTAGTCGTCGAGCATTTCCGGCGTCACATTGGCTTCCGTGCCCGGGATGCCGAGGTCCTGGGCCCGTTTGTCGGCCATCGCCAGGAGCCGGCGGATCCGGCCGGCAATGGCGTCCTTGGTCATGACAGGGTCGGCGAGGCGGCMGAGCTCGTCCAGGCTGGCCTGCTTGTGCGCGACCCGCAGCTCCCCGGCGTACTTGAGGTGGTCCGGAACGTCGTCGCCCAGGATTTCCAGGGCGCGGTCCACCCGGGCGCCGGCGGCGACGGCGGCCTGGGCGGAGCGGCGCAGGTTCGCGTCATCGAAGTTCGCGAGACGGTTGGCGGTGGCACGCACTTCCTTGCGCATGCGGCGTTCCTCCCAGACCATGAGCGCATCGTGGGCTCCCATGCGGGTCAGCAGCGCGGCAATCGTGTCGCCGTCGCGGATCACCACACGGTCCACTCCCCTGACCTCGYGGGCCTTGGCCTGGATGCCGAGGCGGCGGGCGGCGCCGACGAGGGCCAGGGCCGACTCGGGGCCGGGGCAGGTGACTTCCATGGAGGAGGAGCGGCCGGGCTCGGTGAGTGAGCCGTGGGCCAGGAAGGCGCCGCGCCAGACGGCCTCGGCGTCTGCGGCCGATCCGTTGACCACCACGGACGGCAGGCCCCGGACGGGCCGCCCGCGGGTGTCCAGGAGGCCGGTCTGGCGGGCCAGGGCCTCGCCGTCGCGGACCACGCGCACCACGTAGCGGCTGCCGCGGCGCAGGCCGCCGCCGGAGACGACGATGATCTCGCTCTGGTGGCMGTAGACTTCGGCGATGGCGGCACGCAGCCGCCGGGCGGTCGATGCGAGGTCGACCTCGGCCTCGATCACAATCCGGCCCGAGATGATGTGCAGCCCGCCCGCGAAGCGGAGCATGGCCGATACCTCGGCTTTGCGGACCGAGGACTTCTTGATATCCAGACGGGAAAGTTCTTCCTTGACTGATGCTGTCAGTGCCATGGCACCTTTCCTAACTATTCCCGAAAATATCGTGGTACGCCGTCGCCAGCCGCAACGGATCGTGGACCGGACGGCGACCAGACGCCCCCACTTTACCCAAGACCACCTCGGCACCGAGCATTCCGGCCGCCTGCTCGAAGTCGGGCAGGTCCTGGACCGCCGCCGGATCGGCCAGGACGACGTCGACCGTAAACTCCGGGGCGTACTCGCGCAGCACGCGGAGGTGGTMCGCGGCGGTCATCCCGGCGGTCTCCTTGGTGTCGGTGGCGAGGTTCATTGTCAGGCAGCGCCGGGCCGCCGTATTGCAGAGGGCCTCGCGCATTTCCGGGAGCAGCAGGTGCGGCAGGACGGAGGTGTACCAGGAGCCCGGGCCCAGGATCACCCAGTCGGCCAGTTCGATCGCGGTCAGGGCTTCCATGCAGGCGGGGGCATCCTCCGGCAACAGCCGGACACGTTCGAGGGACCCCGCGACGGCACACTTGGCCTGGCCCGTCAGGGTCTGCAGCGCCGTGGTGCCGTCCGGGGCCGTGACCCGGACCTGGCCTTCGATGGTCAGCGGGATGCTGGACATCGGCAGGACTTCGCCGCGTGCGCCGAGGAGGGCGCCGGCCCACTTCAGGCCGGCGACCGTGTCGCCCAGGAGTTCCCAGAGGGTCACGATCAGGAGGTTGCCCATGGCGTGCTCATCGAGGGAGCCGCCGCGGCCCTTGCCGGGGGCAAAGCGGTGCTGCATGACGTCGCGCCAGGTGCGGCCCCAGTCGGTGTCGTCGCACAGCGCGGACAGGGCCATGCGGAGGTCCCCGGGCGGAAGGACGCCGTACTCTTCACGGAGCCGGCCGGAGGATCCGCCGTCGTCCGCGACGGTGACGATCGCGGTGAGTTCGGAGGTGAGCAGCCGCAGGGCGGACAGCGACGCGGAGAGGCCGTGGCCGCCGCCCAGCGCCACTACGGAGGGGCCTTTGTCCTGCTGGCTGGCGAATGCCGCGCTGGCGGGCGGGACGAGGGGAAGCGGGCCGGTCAGCAGCGCCATTATTCGCGGCCCAGGTCCCGGTGCGTCGTGGTCACGGTGACGCGCGGATACTGCGCCAGCCTCCGTGAGAGCTCGACGGCCACCGCGACGGAGCGGTGCTTGCCGCCGGTGCAGCCCACGGCGATCGTGGCGTAGTGCTTGTTCTCMCGCCGGTATCCGTCCAGGACCGGTTCCAGGGCCAGKACGTAGCGCTCCACGAAGTCGCTGACGCCCTGCGCTTCGAGCACGTAGTCGCTGACGTCCTTGTCCAGCCCGGTGTGCGGCCGCAGCTGCGGGACCCAGTGCGGGTTGGGGATGAAGCGGGCATCGGCCACGAAGTTGGCGTCCACGGGCAGCCCGTACTTGAACCCGAAGCTCATGACGTTCAGCCGCAGGGCCACCGGCCCGGTCTCGCTGAAGAGCTCGGTGATGGCCGTCGCCAGGMCGTGCACGTTGAGGGAGGACGTATCCAGGAC
>NZ_JBFTHK010000250.1:0-4976 GCF_056394205.1 Arthrobacter sp. 10T413_2
CCCCCCCGCCGACCGGCCTAGGCCTGGCCGTCGAACAGGCTGGTGACGGAGCCGTCGTCGAACACTTCACGGATGGCGCGCGCGATCAGCGGCGCGATGGACAGCACTGTCAGCTGCGGGAAGCGCTTGTCCGCGGTGATCGGCAGCGTGTTGGTGACCACCACCTCGCGGGCGCCGGACTCAGACAGCCGGCGGGCTGCCGGGTCGGAGAACACGGCGTGGGTCGCGGCGATGATGACATCCTTGGCGCCGGCGTTCTTGAGCACCTGGACGGCGCCGGAGATGGTTCCGCCGGTGTCGATCATGTCATCGATCAGGACGCAGGTGCGGCCTTCGATCTGCCCCACGACGGTCTTGGAGACGGCCTGGTTGGGCACGGTGAGGTCGCGGCTCTTGTGCACGAAGGCCAGCGGCGCGCCGCCGAGGCGCTCGGCCCACTGCTCGGCAACGCGGACGCGGCCGGTGTCCGGGGAGACGACCGTAACCTTGTCCGAGCCGACCCGGGTGCGGATGTAGTCGGCCAGGAGCGGAATGGCCATGAGGTGGTCCACGGGGCCGTCGAAGAAGCCCTGGATCTGCGAGGTGTGCAGGTCCACGCTCATGATGCGGTCGGCGCCGGCGGTCTTGTACAGATCGGCGACGAGGCGTGCCGAGATGGGCTCGCGGCCGCGGCCCTTCTTGTCCTGCCGGGCGTAGGGGTAGAACGGGGACACRACCGTGATGCGCTTGGCGGAGGCCCGCTTGAGCGAATCGATCATGATCAGCTGTTCCATGAGCCAGTTGTTCAGCGGKGCCGGGTGGGCCTGGATCACGAAGGCGTCGGTGCCRCGGACGCTTTCACCGGCGCGCACGTAGATCTCGCCGTTGGCGAAGTCGTAGGCGTCCAGCGGCAGCAGCTCGGTGCCCAGCTCCTTGGCGATCTCTTTCGCCAGCTCAGGGTGCGCGCGCCCCGCGGCCAGCACCAGCTTCTTTTCGCCGTGTGCCGTAATTTCGCTCATGATTGCTAGCCCTCTTCTGTCGGTGCCGGAGTAGTGGAGGAAGTTGGGGCGGCGCCCGCGGCGGCTGTTTGGACCGCGGCGGCGGACTGGGCCAGGGCGGCGGAAACGGACCCGGGGCGGTTGGCCGCAACCCAGCCTTCCGAATTCCGCTGCCTGGCGACGGAGAGGGCAAGGGCGCCGGCCGGGACGTCCTGGCGGATGATCGCGCCAGCGCCGCTGTAGGCGCCGTCGCCCACCCGGACGGGAGCGACGAAGACCGTGTTGGAGCCGGTCCGGACGCCGGAGCCGATCACGGTGCGGTGCTTCTTCTCGCCGTCGTAGTTGGCGGTGATGTTGCCGCAGCCGATGTTGGTGTCCTCGCCGATTTCCGCGTCGCCGGCGTAGCCGAGGTGCGAGAGCTTCGAGCCTCGGCCGATCGTGACGTTCTTGGTCTCATAGAACGCGCCGATCTTGCCGGTTTCGCCCAGGACGGTGCCCGGGCGCAGGTAGGTGAAGGGGCCGACGCTGGCGCGTGCACCGATCGTGGAGCCGGAGCCGTGGGTGCGGATCACCGTGGCGCCCTCCCCCACCATGACATCGGTGAGGGTCGTGTCGGGGCCGACGACRGCGTSGCGCGCCACCGTGGTGGCACMGTGCAGCTGGGTGTTGGGCAGGAGGCGGACGTCCTCGTCGAGCGTCACTGTGGAGTCGATCCAGGTGGTGGCGGGATCGACGACCGTCACGCCGGCGCGCATCCAGGCCTCGACGGTGCGGCGGTTGTGTTCGGCGCCGAGGGCGGAGAGCTGGACGCGGTCGTTGGCGCCTTCGACTTGCCAGCGGTCTTCGGTGACGACGGCGGCGACGCGGCCGCCTGCGGCGCGGGCCAGGGCCAGGACGTCGGTGAGGTATTTCTCGCCCTGAGCGTTGTCGGTGGTGACGTGGACGAGCGCGTCGCGCAGCACGGCGGCGTCAAAGGCGTAGATGCCGGAGTTGATTTCGCGGATTCCGCGTTCGGCCTCGGTGGCGTCCTTGTGCTCGCGGATGCCCGTGACAGTTCCGTCCGTTGCGCGGAGGATCCGTCCGTAGCCGGTGGCGTCATCGAGGACGGCCGTGAGGACCGTGACGGCATTGCCCTCGGATTCGTGGGTGGCGACGAGTTCGGCGAGCAGGCCGCCGGTGAGGAGGGGGACGTCGCCGTAGGTCACAACCACGGTTCCGCTGAGCGGTCCCTGGGGGTGAAGGGCATCGAGAGCTTCCAGCGCGGCTTCGACCGCACGGCCTGTGCCGGGGACGTCGTCCTGGTCCACGATCAGGGCGTCCGGGTCGAGGGCTGCGACGTGGGCGGCCACGAGGTCGCGTTCATGCCGGACCACAAGGGCCAAGTCGCGGGGGTGGACACTGCGGGCGGCGTTGAGGGCGTGGCCCACCAGCGAGCGGCCGCCGATCTCATGGAGAATCTTCGGCGTACGGGATTTCATCCGGGTACCGGCCCCTGCAGCTAGGACGATCACGGCGGCTGGGCCAGTGTTCTCGGGGCTCACGTGTTGGCTCTCCTTGCTTGGTTGCGCAGTGTGTCTCGCCAGTTCCGMCCATAGGACTCGAACCTATACTCCACGGCTMCAAAGGCCGGGGTGCTGCCATTACACCAGAGCGGACCGTGCCCGGGCTTGACCTGTGGCACGAGAACCAATTCTGCCACGAAGGTTGATGCTCGTGCGACTCAGGGTCCGAAGCACGGGCGGCCCTGCGGGCTGGTACGGGCTCGCGGTAGGGCATGATGGTGCTGTGAGCAAGAGTGCAGGCCCATCCGGCGGGGCGGACGGCGGTAGCGGCAGGCCTGTCCGCGCGCCCGGCTACGTTCCCCGCCCCCRTATGACGGGCCCGCAGCGCCGCACGCAGCTGATCGGCATCGGCCGGGGCCTTTTCGCACTCCGCGGCCTTGACGGCACCACCATCGAGGAAATCGCTGCCACCGCGGGCGTCTCCAAGCCGGTGATCTACGAGCACTTCGGCTCCAAGGAAGGCCTCTACACCCAGGTGGTGGACTGCGAGTTCCACATCCTGCTGACCTCGGTCAACGATGCCTTGTCCGAGGACGCCAAGCCGCGCGTCCTCGTGGAGCGGGCGGCCCTGGCCCTGCTGACCTACATCGAGGACCGGACGGACGGCTTCCGGATCCTCATGCGCGACGCCCCGCCGTCCCAGCCGGAGGGGGCCTTCTCCACCCTGCTCTCGCATGTGACGGCCCGCGTAGAGCACATCCTCGAGGACGAACTCTCCCGCCKCGGTTTCAGCCCGGCGGACGGAGCCATGTATGCGCAGATGCTCGTGGGAATGGTCGCGATGACCGGGCAGTGGTGGCAGGACAGCCGCACCCCGGACAAACGCGAAGTCGCCGCGCACCTGGTAAACCTGGCCTGGAACGGGCTCACCGGGCTGCAGAAGGACCCAGAGCTCCGAAGCCAGGAGTGAAGGGCGGGTTGGAGTGAGGTCCGGGGTTGGATTGAGGTCCGGGGATCGCCCATGCTCGCTGGCCGCCACGGGACATGCCCAGCCCTGGCCCGGAGAAATGGACATAACACCAGCATGTCCATCCTTGGCCTGCACCAAGKAGCATGTCCTGCGGGTTTTCAGCGCTCCGCGGGACATGTCCAGTCCGGGCAGGACCCAAGGTCTTGCCCACCCCGGCTGGCAGCAGGCCATCGACCTCTCCACTGGACATGCCCTCCCTCGGCCCCGAGGAGTGAACATAAGGCCAATGTGTCCATTTCTGGCCTGCAGCAAGGGGCATGTCCCGACGGTTGTGCGCGCACCGTGGAACATGTCCAGCCCTGGCCTGCACCGCGGGGCATGTCGTGACGGTCATGAGCGCACCGGGGAACATAGCCAGCCCTTGCCTGCACCGCGGGGCATGTCCTGACGGTTGTGAGCGCACCGGGGAACATGTCCGACCTTGGGATTCACATCAGACTTGGCACTCACAAAGGACTTATCCAGCCACGTGACCAGGACTCAGGGACTTGACCAATTCAAGCCGGCTGCGAAGGAGCCGAGCACTTCAGGGGAAATGCGCCGATGCCGTCGAATGCTCCTTGGGACATGTCCTCCCCTGGCTCCGAGGAGTGGACATGAGGCCAATATGTCCATTCCTTGCCTGCACCAAGGGGCATGTCCTGAAGGTTCCGAGCACACCGGGGAACATGCCCATCCCTGGCCTGCACCAAGGGGCATGTCCTCAGGGTTCGGAGCACACCGGGGGACATGCCCATCCCTGGCCTGCACCAAGGGGMATGTCCTGAAGGTTCCGAGGACGCCGGGGAACATGCCCACCCTTGGCCTGCACCACGGGACATGTCCAGCCGTGCCGGAACCCACTGAGCACCAACACACTGGGCATGTCCCCCGGCCGTCGGGCGACTACTCCCCCAGCACCTCGAGGGCTTCGAGCCATTCGTGTTCGAGGGCTTCGCGTTCGCCGGCGAGCTCCTGGAGTTTCTTGTTGAGCCCGGCGAGCTCATCGAACTTGCTGGCGTCCCCGGCCCCGGCCGTCATTTGGGCGTGGATCTTGTCTTCCTGCTGCTTGAGCTTGCCCAGCTGCCGGTCGATCCGGTTCTTGGCCTTGCGGGCATCGCGCTTCTCCGCTTCAGAGGCGCCACCGGCAGCCGGCGCGGAGCCGGCGGCTGCACCGGAGCCCCCGCCGGCGGCCGTGACGGGGTTCCCGCCGCCGGTGATGGTGGAGCCCGCCAGCGCCGACTCGCGCAACTCGAGGTACTGGTCCACGCCGCGCGGCAGGGCGCGGATCTTGCCGTCGCCCAGGAGCGCCATCTGGTGGTMTGTGACGMGTTCGAGCAGGTAGCGGTCGTGGCTGACCACCACGAGGGTGCCGGGCCAGCCGTCCAGGACGTCTTCGACGGCGGCCAGGGTGTCGGTGTCGAGGTCGTTGGTGGGCTCGTCAAGCATGAGCACGTTGGGTTCGCCCACGAGGAGCCGGAGCAGCTG
>NZ_JBFTHK010000251.1:0-4968 GCF_056394205.1 Arthrobacter sp. 10T413_2
ATATTACGCCTCGTATGACAGTCATTCCCGGTGTGCCGTACACCATGTCTGCCTACCTTCGGGCGGCTGGAATTGCCGGGGTATCCCTGCAGATGGTTTTTTACGATTCCGGCGGGGCGGTAGTCGGCAACAGCTCCTACTCGCCCACCATCACCGGATCCACCTTTGTCCGCACATCGGTAACGGCAACACCCCCGGTCGGGACAGTCAGCATGCTTCTCCGTATCGGCAATGCGAACGCTACTGCCGTCAGTAACGCCATGGACTTTTACGGTGTGATGCTCGACCAGTCGGACACATTGCGCTCCTGCCCTGAAGGGGCGCCGAGGCCTTACATGACGGTAGCTGCCATCGGCCGCGACCACCCGACCCCGAACAGTCAGACGACGTGGGTCCTTGATKAACAGCTGGGCGGMTCGGGAACTCGTGACCCCTCCGCTTGGGAATACGCCTTGGGTGTTGACATTGGCGGGACCGACTCGTACATCGGCAACCAACACGGTTACGACCGCCCGACGTCATGGACGGTCTACGCCGATGCCAAGACTCTCACCCCGCCCGTTGGCTCGATTTACACCTCGAACGGGTTCACGATCGAGCGGCTGTCGGATCTATACCACCCTGGCAGCCCGAGTAGGGTCGGAACCGCGCGCGTCGTCTACAGCATGAGTGCAGCGGGAGGATTGCACGTGGACCGAAAKATCACATGGGCCACAGACGGCTGGTACTACAACCCGTACATGGTGATGTGGCCGACCAGGCTCGAACGAGTGTCCTGGGTAGGGGCCAACCAGACCTGGACCGCAGACCAGAACATCGGCAAGGCGCCTGCCGGCCAACTTGGCAAGCTCCCGTACCAGTTGTGCTACGCCTGGAACGCGGCCGGGAACTATGTTGCTCTGTGCGACTCGGGGCTTGAGGKCTTCCGCTCCTTCGCCTGGGGGACAGCCTACGCGTACTACGAGGACCGCAGTGCAACCCTGAAGAAGCTCTACGTCGCGCCGATCACTGACGGTGTTCGTCGACATTTCATGGCCGGCGACACCATGCAGGCCGCCAGCACCTATGCGGCCGGCAGGGTATCCAGTCCGGAGGCCACGCTGAAACGCTAGMGACCACGCTTTCTTGGCCCGYGGATCCGCGGACCTCCGAAACCCGCGGACCTCCGAAACCCGTGGACCTGCGAAATCCCGGGGCTCAGTCGGTCGGCGCATTCGGGATCGTCACTGTTGTGCCGGCGGGCGGAATCCATTCGCCGCCGGTGAGTAAGTCCAGATTGGCCATCCGCAGTGCATGGAGCGGGACGCCGTAGCGGCTCGCGATGCCCGAGGGGGTGTCCCCGGGGACCGTCCTGTACAGGAGCCGTCCCTGGCCGTCCTGCCCGGTGACGTGGCCGCCGGCCCCCAKCTGCKGGACGTCCACGCCGCGGAGATCGACCACCTGCCCCGCGGCAAGCGGCACCGGTTGGTTGAAGCTCCTGAGGATMTCGGGAGTCATCCGGAAGTGGGCGGCGATACCCTCCCAGGTGTCGCCGTCGGYGGCCGTATAGCGCATGGGCAGGAAGTAGCCGTTCATCTCCGTTGTCCCCGGCAGGACCGCCGGAGACGGGGAGGCTGCCGGGGATGATGTAGGCACCGCGGCCGCCGGCCGGCCCGCCGCGGGTCCGCCGGAAGCGTCCGCACCGGAACCGCACGCGGTCAGCGAACCGGCCAAGAATGCGGCAATAATCGCAGCGGCGGGCACGAGGCGACTGGCGCCGGGACCGTGACTCACGTTGGTGTCCTGTCATTCGGGGCCTCCCCCCGAGGCCCACTGCCGCCGATTATTCCATACGTTTGATGAAACCTGATTTCCGGCGGCCCCTTTGATCGGGTTAGGTATAGTGCGCGTCATGGACKATAAGGCGATTTTGCACCGTTACCTGAGCACCCGCCGCGCCGACCTCCTCGGCAAGCTTGAGGGCCTGAGCGAGTACGACGTGCGCCGGCCGCTCACTCCGACCGGCACCAACCTGCTGGGCCTGGTCAAGCACGTGGCCAGCGTCGAATTCGGTTACTTTGGCGAGGTCTTCGGCCGGCCCGGCGGCCTGGAGCTGCCGTGGTTGGCTGACGATGCAGAGCCGGATGCCGACATGTGGGCGACCCCCGGCGAGACACGGGAGCAGATCGTGGAGCTGCATCGGTTCGCCGCCGCGCACAGCGACGCCACGATCGATGACCTTGCCCTAAACGCGCCCGGCGTTGTGCCCTGGTGGCCGGACGAGCGCAAGCACGTGACCCTGCACCAGATCCTCGTCCACATGTGCGTCGAGACCGCCCACCACCTTGGCCACGCGGACATCCTGCGTGAGCTCATCGACGGGAGCGCCGGCCAACGTCCGAATGACCCGAACCTCTCGGCGCGCACCCCCGAAGGGTGGGCTGTTCACCGGGCCCGGATCGAAGCGGCCGCCGTGGCCGCCGAAGCCCTGGCGGCCAATGATTGATTGCCGGAAACACCCGGCTTTTCTGCAAGCCAAATCTCAGTTTTCCGGGCGGGGGCGTCGTAGGGTTGTCGGGTTCGCTGTCGAAGAAGAAGGAGCTGACGTGAAGTCGTTTGCCTGTGGTGATGTGGTTCCCGGCTGTGAAGCCCGCTGGGTGTGCAGCACGGATGATGAAATTCTGGTCAAGGTGGCAGCCCACGCTGCGACCGCCCACGGCCTGGAGGAGCTGCCGGCCGACGTCGTGCAGTCCGTCCACAGAGCCATCGTCCCCGTTAGTTGATTCACGAGGCAGGCGGCCTCCCTCCCGGCGCCGGGGCCCCCCCGGGCTGGAAAGAGCATCTGGCGGCCGCCTGCCGCGGCGAAGGCCTTTCCGCGGCCTACCAGCCCATTGTTGACACCGCCCGCGGCACGGTGGTGGGCTACGAAGCACTGGCGCGATTTCCGGGTTTCGAGGAAAAGAACCCAGAAGCATGGTTTGCCGCCGCACGCGCCCACGGGCACGCTGCCGAGCTCGAGGCCGCAGCCTTGCGGGCAGCGCTCGCGGCGCGTCCCACGTTGCCGCCAAACTGCTTCCTGACGCTCAACGTCTCACCTGAACTGCTCCTGACGGAGAGTATCCGCGAGATCTGGCGCGATCAGGGAAACCTTGGCGGCCTCGTGGTTGAGCTCACGGAGCAAACTCCGATCGACTCCTATCTGGAGCTGGAACCTGACCTCAACCAGCTGCGCGCCGCAGGCGCCCTGATCGCCGTCGACGACGCCGGAGCCGGCTATGCGGGGCTCCGTCACCTCCTTGCCCTGCGGCCCTCGCTGATCAAGATCGACCGCGAGCTCATCCAGGACGTCGACCGCGACGAAGCCAAGCGCGCGCTGATCTCCATGCTCGGAACTTTTGCCAGCCGCGTMGATGCCTGGATCCTGGCCGAGGGCGTTGAACGGGTGGAAGAACTGGACGCCCTTGCCGCCCTCGGCGTTCCCCTGGTGCAGGGGTATTGCCTGGCCCGACCGGGGCCGGCGTGGGAAGCGCTCGACCTTGACATCGCCCACCGGCTGGCGTCAAAACCGCCCGTGACGCACCAAAGTATTATCCGCGACATCGTGGAACCCGCGACGACGGCCACGAGCGCGGCGACGGCGGCCGCCGCCTTTGACGGTAACCCTGCCCTGGAGTCGGTTGTGCTGACGGGGGAGTACCAGCGGCCCGTCGCGGTGCTCGACCCCTCGGCGGCGGCGCTGGGGATGGTGAGCCCGGGCATGCGGGTCAACCTGGACACGCCGCTCAGCGAGGCACTGGCGCGGTCCATGACGCGGACCCGGGACAGCCGCTTTGACCCCCTGCTCGTCACGGACAACGCAGGACGCTTTGCCGGCATCGCCCGCATGGAACGGATGATCACGGCCCTCGCAGCGGCCGACACCTAGCCGTGCCCGGGCCGGAGGTGTCGGTAGCCCCGCTGTGCCCGCCGGCTCCCTACCCGTCCAGGAGCTGGTCTGTGGCGGGGTCCGGGGCGCCGTCGTAGTAGCGGTCCAGGACGTCGCGGAACACGGACTCGCCGGGGGCGGCCCGCAGGAACAACGTCATGGACGAGTGCAGCTTCCGGGCATCGATGCCTCCAAAGATCTGCACCGCGGACCGTCCCTGCACGGCAGCCACAGCGGCGGCGACGTCTACGAGCCGCGGGCCCAGGACCGGGTGCCGGTAATAAGCCCGCGCCTCGTCCAGCGATGAGATGGCGTACCTGCGGGCGGTCTCGCTGTGGCCCAGCCCGGCGAGCTGGGGGAACACAAACCACATCCAGTGGCTCCGCTTCGTGCCGGACCTCAGCTCCGCCAGGGCATGCCCGTACGTTCCACCGGAGTCCTGGGCAGTTACGAACCGTTCAAGATCGTAGGGGTCTTCCATGCTCGCTAGGCTACGTCGCCGGGGTTCAACGCGACAGCCCGGCCGCTCGTGATGGGTCCTTCGGCCGGGGCGATAGGGTCCGACCCCGGCGTATCGTGTCCGCTATGACGAGCGTCTTGGAGATGGCCGGGGTTGTAAAGCGGTTTGGGCCGGTGGTTGCCCTGAACGGGCTGGACTTTTCAGTCGAAGCGGGCGAGGTCCACGGTTTCCTTGGCCCCAACGGCTCAGGGAAGTCKACAACCATCCGTCTGCTGCTGGGCATGCTCCGCGCCAACGCGGGCTCCATTCGGGTCATKGGCTTTGACCCGTGGAGCGACGTCGCGAGCCTGCACCGGCGGCTGGCCTACGTCCCCGGGGATGTGGCGTTGTGGCCCAACCTGACCGGCGGTGAAGTGATCGATCTGCTCGGGCGGCTCCAGGGTGGTCAGGACGCGGCCCGGCRGGACCGGCTCCTGGAGATATTCGACCTCGACCCGACGAAGAAGTCCCGGGCCTATTCCAAAGGCAACCGGCAGAAAGTGGCMCTGATCGCCGCGCTGGCCACCGACGCCGAACTTTTCCTGCTGGATGAGCCCACCAGCGG
>NZ_JBFTHK010000252.1:0-4942 GCF_056394205.1 Arthrobacter sp. 10T413_2
GGCGTAGATCGCGTCGGCTATCACCACKAGCGTCCGGTCCAGCCAGCCGCCGAAGTAGCCGCTGAGCAGGCCAAGCGCGACGCCGAGGAAGATCGACATCACGACGGCGACGACGATCACGACGAACGCCGTCTGGGMGCCCCAGATCACGCGGGAAAAGACGTCATAGCCGCTCACCGTGGTGCCCCAAATGTGGGCCGGACTGGGGGGCTGCTGTGCGGGGAAGGTCCCGGACGCGTCGCTGAGCTGGGCAAAGCCGTAGGGCGCGATGATCGGCGCCAGCGCCGCCGTTAGCAGGAAGAGGATAGCCAGCACMAGGCCGGTGACGAGCATGCCGCGTTGCAGCCCGACGCTCGTCCGGAAGTGCGAGATGACCGGCAGGCGGTAAAGGAGGGGCTGCTTGCGCCCGCTTACTGTGGTTGCGTTCATGGCTAGTACCTCACTCGCGGATCGATCAGGGCTGCGACGACGTCCACGATGAAGTTCGTGATGGCAACGATGACMGCCAGCAGCACGACGATGCCCTGGACGGCGACGAAGTCGCGGGAGTTCAGGTATTGCACCAGCTGGTAGCCGAGGCCCTTCCACTCAAAGGTGGACTCCGTAAGGACAGCCCCGCCCAGCAGGAGGGCAATCTGGAGCCCCATGAMCGTGATGATCGGGATGAGGGCAGGCTTGTAGGCATGCTTGGTCACGAGTCGGAAATTGCTGACGCCGCGGGACCTGCCGGCCTCGACGTAATCCTTGCCCAGCGTACCGATGACGTTGGTGCGGACCAGCCGGAGGAAGACCCCTGCCGTCAGTAGGCCCAGGGTGACCGCGGGGAGGATCGAATGCGCCCCGATGTCCCCGAGCGCGGCCATGTTGCCGCTGCGCAGCGCATCCAGCCAATAAATCCCGGTCGGCGCGGCCAGGCTTCCCATGGCCAGTTCGGTCCTGGTGGAGGCCCGTCCCGCCACGGGCAGCCAGCCGAGCCAGACGGAGAAGGTTAGCTTCATCAGCAGGCCGGCGAAGAACACCGGGGTGGCGTAGCAGAGGATGGCGAAGAACCGCAGGACGGCGTCGGGTGCCTTGTCGCGCTTGTAGGCGGCGATGAGGCCGAGMGGGATGCCGACCAAAAGCGCCACGATGAGGGCATTGATGGCCAATTCAAGGGTTGCCGCGCCGAAGGTTGCGAGCATTTCAACAACGGGCCGGCGGTCGGTGATGGTGGTGCCGAAGTTGCCGGTMGCCACCTGCCCGACGTATTCCAGGTACTGAATCAGGATCGGGCGGTCGTACCCGGCATCGTGAATGCGCTGCGCCAGCGCCTCCGGGGGAAGCCTGCCGCCCTGGGCGGCGGTGATGGGGTCGCCGATGACCCGCATCAGGAAGAAGACCAGGGTCACCAGGATGAAAATGGTCGGAATGATCAGGAAGAACCGGATCAGGATGTAGGTCCCCAGGCCCCCACCTGAGGATTTTTTCTTGGACGGAAGGAGTCCGTCGGCGTCGCTTGGCGGCGCCTCTATCAATGTTGTCATTGGTACCTAAAATTGTGCTTTCGCGGCCATGGGCCGGCCGGCGTGAACTGCAAGGTGCGGCAATKACCAGCAAAGGCGGGGCGCCTCGAGGG
The DNA here is from genome assembly GCF_056394205.1 of Arthrobacter sp. 10T413_2. Taxonomy (NCBI): domain Bacteria; kingdom Bacillati; phylum Actinomycetota; class Actinomycetes; order Micrococcales; family Micrococcaceae; genus Arthrobacter; species Arthrobacter sp. 10T413_2. Next base: position 1,616 of record NZ_JBFTHK010000252.1, read on the forward strand.
CACCCCGCCTCRCAGGCTGGTCAGGACAGCAGGGTTGCAGCCCTACTTGGAAACAGTTCCCAAACGGAACTTGAAGGAGGCATCGAGGGTGGTATCGACACCCTTGACGCCGCTGCCGGAAATGGCAACCTGCGCGCCCTGGAGCAGCGGAAGCGTGGAGATGTCCTTGGCGAGGGCATTCTGCGCATCCTTGATCGTGGACTCGCGCTCAGTCTTGTCGACGGTGGTCAGCTGCTTGTTGATCAGGTCGTTGACGGTGGGGTTGTTGTAGTGGTTCTTMAGGAAGCCGCCTTCCGGGAAGAACGGCGTCAGGTAGTTGTCGGCGTCGCTGAAGTCCGGGAACCAGCCGAACTGGAACAGCGGGTATTCATCGGCGCGGCTTGCCTTGCTGTAGGTGACCCATTCTGTGGACTGCAGGTTGACCTTGAACAAACCGGACTTCTCCAGCTGGTCCTTGATCATGGCGTATTCATCGCCGGAGGACTTGCCGTAGTGGTCGGGGTTGTACTGCAGGTTCAGCGACACGGGCGTGGTCACACCGGCGTCGGTCAGGACCTTCTTGGCCTTGTCCAGGCTGGGCTTGCCGGCGTCGCCGTAAGCGTCCTTGAACGACTCGTTGGCGCCGAGGAAGCCGTTGGGAACGTTGGAGTACAGGGGCAGATAGGTGCCCTTGTAGACCTGGTCCGCGATGGCCTGGCGGTCAACGAGGTTGGCGATGGCCTGGCGGACGGCCGTGGCCTTGGCCGGATCGGCGTCCGGTGCCTTTGCGCCAAACGGCATGGTGTCGAAGTTGAACGTGATGTAGCGGATTTCGCCACCCGGGCCCACGTTGACCTTGACCTTGGAGTCCTTCTTCAGGTCATCGATGTCCGTCGCGCTCAGGCTGCGGTTTGCGACGTCGATGTTGCCCTGCTGGACGTCCAGCTTCATGTTGGTGGGGTCTGCGTAGTACTTGATCGTGGCGGCATCGTTGGCCGGCTTGCCGAGGACGCCCTGGTAGTCAGGGAACGCCTTGAAGCTGATCAGCTCATTCTTCTTGTACGTGTCGATCGTGTACTGGCCGTAGAACGCCTTGGCCTTGACGATCGAGTCGTCGTCAAGCAGCTTGTCGGCCGGGAAGACTTCATCGTCCACGATCGGCGCGGCGGGGCTGCTRAGGATCTGCGCGAAGGTCTGGTCGTTGGCCAGCTTCAGCTTGAACACGACGGTGTTGGCATCGGGGGCGGTGACGCTTTCCACGTTGGCCAGCAGGCTGGCGGGGCCGGCGGGATCGTTGATCTTGATCTGCCGGTCGAAGGAGAACTTGACGTCCTTGGAGTCGAGCGTGTGGCCGTTGGCCCACTTGAGTCCCGGCTTGAGCTTGACCGTGTATTCGGTCGGCGACGTGAAGGACGCGGACTCGGCCAGGTCGGGAACGGGATCGGCGCTGCCCGGCTTCGAGTTGAGCAGGAAGGAGTAGATCTGGTTCATCACCATGAACGAACCGTTGTCGTAAGAGCCCGCCGGATCCAGGGCGGTGACCTTGTCCGTGGTGCCATAGGCGATCGGACCGCTTGCCGCGGCTGATGACCCGCCAGAGCCGCCGGACGGTCCCGTGCAGGCCGTCAGTGCAAAGGCGGAAACCCCGGCCAGCGCGATGACGCTCTGCCAGGCCTTTTTGTTCATTGCCATCTGTGAACTTTCTGTTCGATGCGTTCTAGCGCAGCCCGAAGTGAAACGAGTGACTCGTCGGGCGGCACGCTTTGCTGATTCCTAGATTCAATCAGACAACCGTTAGGTGAATCGTTGCATTTTGTGAGTTGAGACACAAAATTTATACGAAACGAAGGTTTCTGCMATTTTCTTCAGGATTCCGCCCGATTCTTCKGCGGAGCGCGCAGACGACGCAGGGCCCCGCCGTTCGGCGGGGCCCTGCGATGGAGTCKGCGTGGAGGGCGCCTAGAGCACCGCCCGCTGCAGCGATCGAGCGGCGTCGATAGTGGCCTGGCCCAGCACGCGGCTGCCCTGGTAGAGCACCACGGTCTGCCCGGGGGCCACGCCGCGCAGCGGCTCCTCGAGGGTGACGACGAGTCCGTCCCCGGCCATGCGGGCGCGGGCAGGGACTGGGTCGCCGTGGGCCCGGACCTGGGCGAAGCAGTCGAACTCCTCGCCGGTGGCCACCTGCGCAATGGGCAGCCCGGCCCAGGAGACTTTGATGCCGCGGATCTCGTCAATGGCGAGCAGCGCCTCCGGCCCCACCACCACCTTGTTCTCCTTTGGCCGGATCTCCAGCACGAACCGCGGCTTGCCGTCCGCGGCGGGGGTGCCGAGCTTCAGTCCGCGGCGCTGGCCGACGGTGAAGGCGTTGGCGCCGGGGTGCTCCCCGACCTTTGCCCCGGATTCGTCCACAATGTCTCCCGTGGTCATCTCGATCTTTTCGGCAAGCCAGCCGGCGGTGTCGCCGTCGGGAATGAAGCAGATGTCATGGCTGTCGGGCTTGTTCGCCACCGAGAGGCCGCGTCGCTCCGCCTCGGCCCGGACCTCGGCCTTGGACGGGGTGTCGGCCAGCGGGAACATCGAGTGCTTGAGCTGCTCGTGGGTCAGCACGCCGAGCACATAGCTCTGGTCCTTGGCCCAGTCGGCGGCGCGGTGGAGCTCGGGATGGCCCTCGGCGTCGGTGATGACCTTGGCGTAGTGACCGGTGCAGACGGCGTCGAAGCCCAGCGCGATGGCCTTCTCCAGCAGAGCGGCGAACTTGATGCGCTCGTTGCAGCGCATGCAGGGGTTGGGTGTGCGTCCCGCGGCATACTCATCGATGAAGTMCTGGACGACATCTTCCTTGAACCGCTCGGAGAAGTMCCAGACGTAGTACGGGATCCCGAGGATGTCGCACGCCCGCCAGGCGTCGCGGGAGTCCTCGATCGTGCAACAGCCGCGGCTCCCGGTTCGCAGGGTGCCCGGCATCCGGGACAGCGCAAGGTGGACCCCGACGACGTCGTGTCCCGCCTCGACGGCGCGGGCGGCGGCAACGGCGGAATCAACGCCGCCGCTCATGGCTGCAAGAACTCGCATACTGGCTTTCTCTAGCTGTCGGGGGGGGTGTCGCCGGCTGGCGCCGATCGCTGGCATGAACCAGGGTCGGATAGCACAAAGCCTGCGGCCCCCATTCTACCGCCACGCCGATTCTCCGCCCAAAACCCCGCGTTGACTCGTAGAAAACCTCCGCGTAGCCGGATACGTTGCCTCATTTGAAAACCTCCGCGTAGCGGCGTGGTTGACGGTGTTGGCGGCGGTTGCCAGCTATGCCCGTTTTCATGGAGCTCACGATGGCCCAGCGGCAGGCTGTGA